>JAGQOZ010000009.1 GCA_020426955.1 Planctomycetales bacterium | reverse complement strand
CCGACTTGACTTGGCTGGCCAGTTGTTTGGCCAGCTGATAGCTAAGCACTTTGAGTGACTTGCCGGTAACTGGATCTTCCAACGCCGCGGCCGCCTGTCCGTCGTCTCCGTTTTGACGAATCTGAATGTTGATCGGGACTTCACCCAAGAACGGCACGTCCAATTCGATAGCTCGTTTCTTAGCTCCGCCGCTGCCAAAAATTTCGTGCCGTTTGGTGCAGTCCGGGCAGATGAATCCGCTCATGTTTTCGACCATACCCAGCACGGGAATATTCACCTTGCGGAACATAGCGATGGCCTTGATGGCATCCAACAAGGCGACATCTTGCGGAGTGCAGACGACTACGGCGCCAGTCAATGGCATGATCTGCGAAAGCGTCAACGCAATGTCGCCCGTTCCTGGCGGCATGTCGATAATCAAATAATCTAAGTCACCCCAGTTGGTGTCTCGAAGAAACTGAGTGATCGCGCCGTGCAACATTGGGCCTCGCCAAACCACCGCTTCGCCGGGTGGCACCAGAAACCCCATCGACATGACCTTCAGGCCATCTGCTTCAATCGGCTGAATCCGGTTCTCTCGAATTTCAGGCCGACCACTAACACCCAGCAAATGCGGGACGCTGGGACCATACACATCGGCATCAACCAAGCCGACTTGGCAGCCTGATTTCGCCAGACCAAACGCAATAGACGCCGCGATGGTACTCTTGCCAACACCACCCTTTCCCGACCCCACCGCCACCACGCTCTTGGCAGTCAGACCAATTTCTCCGATCTTTTCGGCCGGACGAGCATGGATTGTTCTGGAGACTTTGAGTTTGGCCGTCGGAAACGCGTCGCGTAGCGTTTGATTGATGTCGTTCATGGTATCGCTCCAAAGAGGAGCGGAATGCGTCGTCAACGCAATGGTGGCATTGATTTGATCGGCAGTCACCTCCAGTTCAGGAACTTGCCCCATTTTCACCAGTCCGCGTCCTGTTTCTGGATCTTGAATCTTGTCCAGAACTTGTTTCACGGTGGCTTCGTTCAAGGTAGGCGTATTCATTCCAAATTCTCTTTCGGTTCGAAACTGCGAAACGACAAAGCATGAAGGCGGTTGCGAAAACGCATCGTCAGCAGCGAACAACTGTTTTGCATCAATCAGCGACCGTCGGCCAACAAAATTCGCACTATTCGAATCATAGTGAGTCAACGCGGTACGTCTACCGCCGATTTGCAGCAACCTGCACCAATTTCGCGGTCGATCCAGTGTCATCGGCCGCGACGAGTCCTGCGGCTGCTTGATCGGCTTGCTGCATCAAGGGAGCTGGGAACGCACAGACGAGCGTTGCCAGCATGCACAAGTACGCCGCGACGGCTGGCCCCATTTGAACAGTTGTCTTCGCTTCCGACGACGAATCTTGAAAGTACATCATCGCGATCACTCGCAAATAATACCCAGCAGCGATGGCCGCGTTTAACGCCGCAATGATCACCAGCGTCACAAACCAGATCTGGTTCGTACCTTCGAATGCCACATCCAGGGCACTCTTGAACAAGGAAAACTTGCCCCAAAACCCGGCCAACGGCGGAATTCCGCTCATCGAAAACATGAACACGGCCATGGCAAACGCTTGACCAGGAGCTCGATTTCCTAATCCGGCTAACAAACGTACGTCGTCCATTTCATCATTGTCACCCAGCACGGCGGCAAGTACGGCAAACACTCCTAAGGAAGCCGCTGCATAAACCATAATGTACAGCACGGCTGCTGAGATTCCTGCTTGACCAGATCCCTGCGGCGCCGCAACGGCGGCGGCCAAGCCAATTAACAGATAGCCAGAATGAGCAATGGAGGAATAAGCCAAAAGTCGTCGAGTACTCTTCTGCCAAAGCGCCGCCACATTGCCCAATGTCATGGACGCCACGGAAGCGACTACCAAGACCTGCCACAAAAACGGCCCTTGTTGTGATGGCATGATGACCGCAATCAGTCGACTTGCCGCCACCACCGCGGCCAGCTTGGGTGTGACCGCCAACACGCCAGCAGCCAGACTGGACGTGCCTTGATAGACGTCCGGAGCATAAAAGTGAAACGGGAAGGCCGCCAACTTGAAAGCCAACCCCGCCAAAATCATCATGAACGACAACGGCAACAACGATAGGCCCGCGATCGTTGGTGAAGGATCTGTTGCGAGCGATCTTTGCATTTCAGAAAACGTGCCACTGCCCGTCATGCCGTACAGCATGCTGAATCCATACAGCATGAAGGCCGAAGACAGAATACTCAAGAAAAAGTACTTGGTCGAAGCTTCGGCCGACGCCTTGTCCGCTCGTCCTGCATACAGCAGCATGTAAGTTGGTATCGAAATCAGCTCGAGTCCCAAGAACAGCATCACCAGATTTCCGGCTGACGCGACTATCATCACGCCTACCAACAAGAACAGGATGGCACCTAATCTTTCTGGATACGAATGAGTATTGCCCGAACCGGTGGACGTTAGCGTCAATGCGATACCGCACAACAGCGCAATCCAGCGGAACGAACTCCCCAGCGAATCAACAATTAGCGGCCCGTTATCACCCGCCACCAATTTCTGGCCAGATAGCAAGACCAAAGCCACAATTAAAGCGACAGTAGATAATGCCGCCCAAAAAGGTTTGGCCGGAGCAAACGCGCCACCGACGATGACCCACAGCGCCAACACCACCACTAGGATCTCGGGAATTAAGAACAATATGGTATCAATTTGAGTTGCCACGAATCGGACTCGATCTTTTGGAAGTATAGGAAACTCGATAACGGAATGTACTAGTCAAGCGAACGATCTTTGGACGCTGCAAACGCCACCGATTCGTTCAGGTCGGACGAATTTGCCACGGCACTGGGGATTGATTTGTCCAACGTTGGAGCCATTCGATCCAAGAAGAATTTCGGATACAAACCAATCCAAAATACAAATATGCACAAAGGAACCAAAGCGGCGATTTCGCGAAACGAAAGGTCGTGCACTGCATGGCTGCCGTGATCGTGTGTATCGTGCGGTTCGACCAACGGTCCAAAGAAGACTCGTTGAACCAACCACAGCATATACCAAGCACCTAACACCACGCCGGACACCGCCAATACGGAAACAATCTTGAGGCCGCCCACCGCTTCCGCTCCGTGCCAAGCTTTTTGAAACATGCCAGTCAGGATCATGATTTCACCGGCAAAGCCATTCATTCCCGGCAGACCGATGCTGGAAAACGTGAAGATCAACATAAAAAAGGTCAAAACCGGCAGCTTTTTGGCTAAGCCGCTGTAACTGCTAATTTGCCGAGTGTGATAGCGTTCATATAGCATGCCGACGAGTGCGAACAGACCACCTGTGGAAATTCCATGGTTGATCATTTGTAGCGTTGCACCTTGGACTCCTAAACGATTCAACGCGAACAGTCCCAACATGCAGAATCCCAAGTGGCTGACGCTGGAATAGGCAATTAGTTTCTTAATGTCGGACTGAACTAACGCCACCAATGCGCCATAAATGATGCCTATCACCGACAGCCATAATAGCCATGGCGTCCAAAATTCGGTGGCGGCCGGCAGCATCGGGATGCTGAAGCGAAGAAAACCGTAAGTGCCAATTTTCAGCAAAACGCCGGCCAAGATCACACTGCCCGCCGTCGGCGCCTGGACGTGCGCCAGAGGCAGCCAAGTATGCAGCGGGAATAAGGGCACCTTGATGGCAAAACCAGCAAACAATGCCGCGAACAACCAAATCTGCAGCTTCGCATCCAGTGGTCGCAAAGCCAGGGCATCTGTCAACTTGGGAATGGAAAACGTCAGAATTCGATCTGCCGAATCGGACATGTTGTAGACGGAAACCACCAATGTGATCAGGCCCACAAAGGTCAACAAGCTGCCAGCCAACGTAAACAGGAAGAATTTGATGGCGGCATAACGACGATCTTCGCTGCCCCAGATTCCAATCAGGAAGAAAAGCGGAATCAGTGTGAATTCAAAAAACACGTAAAACAGCATCAGATCCTGAGCCGCAAAGACGCCCAAGCAACCTGATTCCAGTAGCAACAGCATGCTGTAAAACAGGGCGGGGCGTTCAGAAATGGCGGTCCAGCTAACTAAGATGGCGGTCAACATCAACAAGCCTGAAAGGCCGTAAAGCCACAAACTCAATCCATCCAGGCCTACGCTGATTTGGCATTCAATGCCAGTGGACGCCGGTAGCCAAGTGATGGACTTTGTGGCGAACATTTCCGATCCCGTCGGAAATTGGCTAACCACTGCCACCACGCAGCCAAACGTCATCAAACTAATGACAAACGCCACCGTTCGAATCGAACCTCGATCCCCAGGTGCCACCAAGCCAATGAAAATGGCACCCAACAATGGCAAGGCGATGGACAATAATAGGAGCGAAGAAACGTCCATAGTTCTGAATTAACCTCCACCCCACAAAACTTGACCCAAGAACAACAGAATCAACATCGCCACTACCATGGACAGGCTATAAAACGGCAGCAAACCGGTTTGCAAATATCGGAAGCCACTGCCCAACGCCACGGGCACTTTCCCAATCAAGTTGACTAAACCATCTACCAACCAGCGATCAAGCCAAAAGTAGATGATGCCCAGGAATTCCAGCGGCTTGACAACAGCCCACGTGTAAATTTCGTCCAGATAAAACTTGTTCAATGAAAGGGCTCGTAGCGGAGCCACCAACTTCAGTTTGGATATTGCTTCTACTTCACGCTGATGGCCTAGATACAGGAACGCGGCCAACGCGATTCCCAGTACCGCAATGATGGAACTACTGATGGCAATGTCCATGTGAAAGCCGCCCGGTTGCATTGTGTCATGCATGCCCGCAAATGCCAGCGACGGCGTGGACGTCAGCAAGTGCGCGAACTTGTGATCCAATTCCGATACGAATCCAATCAAGAACGCAAAGATGGCCAAAATTGCCAACGGGATCCACATCATGGGCGGCGATTCATGCGCGTGGTGGCCTGATTCGTCCGGAATCACTTGCGGTCCATAGAACGTCAAAAAGAAAGCTCGAAACGTATAGAACGCCGTTAAAAATGCCGTAAAGCAGGCACTTCGATACAGCCAAACGTAGATGTTCGTATAGGAATCAGCCTGGTTCGAACCAGCATGGTCTGCGCTTAGCAACGCTACTGAATGAGTCGCGTGGTCATCCGCATCCTGGTCCGCATCGTGATCAGCGTCGTGTTCCGAATCTTGCGAATCATGCGAATGGGCGCCGGGGTAAGCTCGATCATGCACCGACGCCAAGATCGCGTCTTTGCTCCAAAATCCAGCAAACGGAAAAATTCCTGCCAGCGCCAAACATCCCACCAAAAACGTCCGAAACGTCCACGGCATCAAGTGTCTCAAACCGCCAAAGCGACGCATGTCAATCACATTGCCCATGGCATGCATGACACTGCCCGAACCCAAGAACAGCAAGGCTTTGAAGAAGGCATGCGTGAACAGATGGAACATACCCGCCACAATTCCTGCCAAGCTGCCGGTGCCCAGCGCCAGGAACATGTATCCCAATTGGCTGACGGTGGAATACGCCAGCACTCGTTTCAGGTCATGCTGAGTCAACGCGATCAGACCTGCCAGTAACGCGGTGAATCCGCCGATACAGGCCACGGTGACTTGTGCATCCGGCGACGCGTGGAACAGCGGAGTACAACGTGTGACCATGTAGACGCCGGCCGTAACCATCGTGGCGGCGTGAATCAACGCACTGACCGGAGTGGGACCTTCCATGGCATCGGGCAGCCAAACGTGCAACGGAAACTGAGCACTCTTGCCGCAAGCTCCCAGCATCAACAATAAACAAATTGCAGTAGCCATGCCGCCTTGCACATAGGGCAAAGCTCCGCCCAGCCGCATTTGACCAAAGACACCCGGAATGATGACTTGGCCGTCCACAACGTAATCGTGAAAATTCAGAGTGCCGTAGTTGATCCAAATCAAGAAGATGGCCAGAGCGAACCCAAAGTCACCCACTCGATTCACCAAGAACGCCTTCTTTCCAGCGGCCGAAGCTTCCGGTTTGTGGTACCAGAATCCAATCAACAGATAGCTGCACAGACCAACCGCTTCCCAAAAAACAAACAGTAATAGGAAGTTGCTGACCGACACCAGCATGGTCATGGAAAAAACAAACAGGGAAACATACGCGAAAAATCGCCAGTAACCTCGATCTCCATGCATATACCCTGCACCAAAGATGGCGACCAGCGTGGCAATGAACGTGACCATACACAACATGATCGAAGTCAACGCGTCACTTCGCAGTGTCACGTCAATCAGAAACGGAACGCTGTGCCCGTCGGCATCGATCATGGCATTGTCTACTGCGGCCCAGGTCCACAAGGTGGTGACCGATTCGAACGAAGTCCCTTCTTCGACCACTTGACCCTGTACGGAAAAGAACAGCATCAAACTGCAGACAAAGGAAGCGGCAAACGCCAGAACGGTTACGTAGTGGCTGTTTTCCTTTAGGAGTTTTGGCCCCAAGATGGCAATCAGAATCGCTGCCAGCAAAGGAAAGAACGGAATCAGAATGATCAAATTATCAGACATTGCTACGATACAATTCCTGTTGGTCGGTGGCGGGTTCAATACCGGCGGGCGTCAAAGTAGGCCATGCTTCCGATTCCATGGCTTCTGCAGGTACCTCTTGGTCGATATACGGCATGCGACCTTCTTCACGAACGTTCTGCCAATTCACAATATCCAAGCTGCCGCTCTTGCGACACAGCGCCAATACCAGTGCCAAAGCAATACCGGCTTCGCACGCGGCCACGGTAATGATGAAAATGACCAGCATCTGGCCGCTCCAGTCATTGTGGTAACGGCCCCAAGCGATCAGGCTTAGCGAAACGCCTTGCAACATCATTTCTGCACACAAGAACATGACAATCAAATTTCTGCGAATCAGAAATCCGGTCAGTCCTAACGCAAACAGAATGCTGCCTACCAGCAAGTAGTTTTGAAGTAACGCGGTTTCACTCATCGCGCCGTCGCTCCTGGTTTCTTTTCTTCGTCCAAGCCTGCCACCACAAGTGCTCCGACCAACGCCATCATCAACAAACAACCTGCCACTTCGACACCAATCAAATTCGCACCAAACAATTGTCCGCCCAAATGAGCAACATGGTCTGCCGTGCGAACGTCGGTGCCCGCGTGGAAATCGACCACGCATTTGGACCAGTCTGGGATGCGTTCGCCAATGCTTCGCTGCAGTTCTGACTTCGAATCTTCCAATTTGGACAGAGCTTCTTCGTTGGCCACGACATCCACTTCCAAAACCGTGACGTCTCCGTCTTGATGATGGACCACTTTGCGAACCGCCGCATCGGGGCCGGCAAGTTCAGCGACGGTTTGGTTCACCAATTCCTCGGCCTTAACATGATTACGGATATCCGATTTGCCGAATTGATACGCAATCAACGAAACAATCGCCATGGTGACCACCGGGATGACCGCTCGAGGTGACTTGCCCCAACTGACTCGATCAAAAAACGCATGCCCTTCTGGCTGAGCCAACATCAGAACAAACAAGAACGTGACCACAATGGCACCGGCATAAACGGCGATCGTCGCAATGCCCAAAAACTGAGCCCCTTGAAACAGGAACAGCCCAGCGGTCCCCAGCAAAGAACAGGCGAACCAAATGGCTGAATAGACCGGGCTACGAGCGGATATCGTGGCTACGGCCGAAAAAATAGTTAGTCCTGCCAACAGCAAGAACACGCTTTCCGCCGGCAAGAAAGACATGGCTGGTACAAAGGACCAAAAAACGCCCAATCCTAAGACGCCGAAAACGGCACCGGCAATCTTTCGCGAAAGGGAACTATTCGGCCCAATCAGCCACAACGCCAGCACGGCCAACGCCCAACCAATGATCGCTCGACCTTCAGTTCCGCTGAGCTTTGAGCCCAGTTCGGCCCAAGCGGACGAAGAATCCGTTGCGGCAGCCAACAGCCAACAACCGTTCATACGGTGCCTCCTAACTGCGTCGACTTCATCGGTTCCTTGTCCTTGGTGGCGTCATAAACGCTCAGCAGTTTCTCTTTGTCAAAAATCATTTCTTCTCGGCTGCGACCGGTCAGATTGTACAAACTGGTCAATTCAATGGCGTCCACCGGACAGGCTTCTTCGCACATGCCACAGAAAATGCAGCGGAGTTCGTCGATCACAAAACTTTCCGGATACTTTTCGCGATCCGGCCAAGGACTTTCGACACCAATGATATCAATGCAGTGCGCCGGACATGCCGTGGCACATAAGAAGCACGCCACACATTTCACTCGTCCCTGTTCATCCTTATTCAACCGATGCACACCTCGGTAAATCAGCGGATTACCAATCTCCGGTTCCTGGTCTGGATAGCTGACCGTGACCTTGGGCGAAACCAAGTGTTTGGACGTAGTTGTCAAACCACCCAGGATCAGCGGCAAATACATGCGCCCAGCTAAACCCAGTTTCGGCTCTTCAACCCAATCGATTCGTTTATCGTTTGCTTTCATGATCTTGCTATTTATGGTTCCAGTTGCGAATCCACTCCATAGACATCCAGATCCAGACGAGGCCGGTTGTCGGTGACTAAAGGACTGAGCGACGCCACCACAATCCAAGAAACAATCGCCACAACCCAACCTGCCGCACAGACGATCAGCGTGGTCGTGGGGCTGGCGTCTGCAAATCGTCCGCCAAAGTAACTGGGATGTTGGAATTCGGTAATGAAGGCCACGGAAATCAAGTTCACCACGCCCAGTGGCAACATGATTTTCCAAGCTAACGTCATCAGTTGATCAAAACGGAAACGAGGCCAGCTCCAGCGAACCAGCATGAAGAAAAAGATGACGCAAAAGACTTTGGCTAGTAGCACGCCGATCCGTAACGCCGCCAACAGCCAAGTGATTTCGGTTTCCGAACCGCCCGTGATGCCCGGGAAATGCCAGCCGCCCAGGAACAAGATCACGATCAAGAATGATGCCGTGATCATATGAATGAATTCGGCCGTCAAGAACAGCACCAACTTCATTCCCGAATACTCGGTATGGTAACCACCAATCAATTCTTGTTCACATTCGGGCAGATCGAATGGCAGACGGCCTGCTTCGGCAAACGCGGCCACCACAAAGACAACAAAGCCCAGCGGCTGAGCTAACGCGAACCAAACCGAATCCGCTTGCTGACCAACAATCGCGTCCAAACGAAGAGAGCCGGTTGCCAAAATAACGCCCAACAATCCGAGGCCTAACGGCAATTCGTAGGCAATCATCTGAGCACTTGATCGCAGCCCGCCCAGAAAACTGTATTTATTGTTGCTGGCCCAGCCACCCAAGATCACGCCGTAGACCGCAATGCTGGATAACGCAAAAACATAGATCATGCCAACGTCCAATTGCGGTGCAATGACCAAGTTGATCGGTTCGTTTATTCCCAATTGCGGAATGGGCGGCAACGAACTGCCAAACGGAATTGCGGCATACACAGCCAAAGCTGCGGACATGATGATGATAGGAGCCAATACGAACAGACGGCGATCGACATGCGCCGGCGTGTATTCTTCCTTCAGGATCATCTTGGCGCCATCCGCCAACGGTTGTCCCAAACCAAACAGTCGAATCTTGGTCAACGGCAAACCAACTCGATTCGGCCCGCGACGATCTTGCACCCACGCCGCAACTCGACGCTCCAGCAATACAAAATACGCAGCGGCCGTCATGATCCCGCCCAGCACGACCGAGATTTTGACAAACGCAATGATCAGACTGGTAATATCCATGCTACTTTTATTTCTTCAACGAATTTGCTTCGTCCTGCGAATACTTTAGGCTGTCACTTCGGAATTGGTCTGAGCGAATTGATTGATTCGCAAATCGACACCTTCGGCTGGTATTTCACCGGCGGCCGGTGCGAAGAACGCAATTTCTCGTGCCACCATCTGCCGAATTCGCTGTGCGTCATACATTCCCATTTCGCCCAACAGATTCCAATACAGCCGACCTTCCATCATGGCTCCGGCGGGAGGACGAATGGCCCATTCAAACGATTGCAAACGATCGCTCGCATTCACATACGAACCTTCTCGTTCCGCAAACGCCACGCCGGGCAAACGCACCGATGCCACTTCCCACGCCGGCGAAGTGAAGATGTCTTGCACAATCAATTGTCCGGCCGCCGACAGCTTGGTGGCCTGGTCTGTCGTCATCCAATCTTGCGGATAACCGCCGGTAACCCAAACTGCGTCCAGCGAACTGCAGTCCGTGTTGGCCACAAAATCTTCAAACGAAGTTGTCTGGCCGGCAAAATGCCCAATCACTTTCTCTACGCCTCGGCGGTTCGGGCACTTTTCCGCTCGAATCGTAAACCCGTTGGCAAATGATTCGTCCTGCCCACTTTGCGGAACCGGACCCAATGCCAAAATGGAGTCAGGGTCCGCCTGCTTGGCTAGTTTGCACAGCATAAATGCTTCTTCGACGGTCAAGAACGGAGAAACCACCACGGCTAACTTCGGACTGTTCTTCAACAGGTTGTGCAGATGCGACTGTGCTTCGGGCCATTCGACCGCCGTTGCGCCTTCAGCGGTGAAAACGGTGGGCTGAATTTGGCGTTCCGCATTGTGCACATACTTAAATCCGTAACGTCCTTCGTCACACATCCACCACTGGTTCACGTGGCGATTTTCACGAGGCTTCAAGCGATAGATGCGGTCTTGGTTTTCTTCGATCTTGATCGAACAACCGGTCGAACATCCCGCACATACTCCGTCATGGCTCTTCATAAACCAGACTCGTTGCGAATACAAAAAGTCCTTGTCTCCCAACGCACCCACCGGACACAGATCCACCACGTTGCCGGACATCTTGTTGTCCAGCGGATAGCCCGGAAAGATATCAATTTCTTCGTGCGAACCGCGATTGATCACCATCAATTCGGCCGTACCGGTGATTTCTCGAGTAAACCGCACGCAACGAGTGCACATGACGCAGCGATCGACAAACAGTGTCACCGTGTCACCCATCGGTCGTCGCCGACTGGTGAACGGCTTCAAATCCGCTCGACGTTCTTCTCGCCCATGTTTGAAGTGATAATCCTGCAATGCGCATTCGCCGGCTTTGTCACAGATCGGGCAGTCAATGGGATGGCGAATCAGCAGGTCTTCTTCCACCATCGCTCGAGCTGCTTTGACTTTGTCACTGTCTGTCACAAAGACAGTGTTGTCGGTGGCAGGTGTCTGGCAGCCGGGAACCACTTTGGGCATCATCGAAATTTCACCGGTGGCAGGATCACGTCGACCAGTTTCCACCAAGCACATGCGGCAACTAGCCACCACGGACAAACCGGGATGCCAACAATAATGCGGCACATCGACTCCGGCTCGACGAGCAACCTGGATGCCGTTCAGCCGTTCGTCGTCTCCGATTTCAATTTCTTTGCCGTTAACAATAACGGTTGCCATGGATTCTTACCTTCTATAATTCGTGCGGCGCGAATGAGCGACCGATCGTGCGTCTTCCTAATGAGCCGTGGTTTCGAAAACAGGAACCGGGTCGGTCACCATGTAGCCATCTGGATTGGTTCGCTTGATGTAATGTTCGAATTCGCCGCGAAACTTCTTAATCGCGTTCTTGATCGGCCAAGCCGCCCCGTCCGACAGTCCGCAAATTGTGGTGCCCGGAATGATGCCGATGGTGTCGCCAATTTCGGCTAACAGATCCAAGTCCTTCAAACGTCCTCGACCCGCTTTGATCCGGTTTAACATCTTCAAAGCCCATGAAGTACCTTCGCGACACGGAGTGCACTGGCCGCAGCTTTCGTGAGCGAAGAAACGAGCGCTATTGTGCAAGAAGTCGACAATCGACGTTTGATCATCAATCACCACAGCGGCCGCAGTCCCCAGTCCCAGACATCCATATTTGCCAGGACCGGCGAAGTCGAGCGGACAGTCGAGTTCATCTGGGCCGAGTAATCCCATGCTGATGCCGCCCGGAATGACAGCCTTCACACTGCGACCTTTCCAGCAGCCACCGCCGAAGTCTTCAATTAGCTGCCGAGCGGTCAAGCCTAAGGGAGCTTCATAGCATCCTGGCTTTTCCACATGGCCGCTTAAGCAATAAAGTTTGGGACCGTAGCTGCCGGCGTCGCGAGGATTATTCGGATCGGCCGGAACGCCCATTGATTTGAACCAGTCGGCACCTCGATCCAAAATATGCTTCACGCACGCCACTGTTTCCACGTTGTTCACCACGGTTGGCTTGCGAAAAACACCTTCAATCGCTGGGAATGGCGGCTTGATTCGCGGCCACGCTCGTTTCCCTTCAATACTCTCAATCAGTCCGGTTTCTTCGCCGCAAATATACGCCGCCGCACCTTGATGAATATAAATATTCAGACTGTAACCGCTGCCCTGGATGTTGTCGCCCAAATAACCTGCCGCGTAACATTCGTCGATGGCGTCTTGAAGACGCTTGTTACAACCAGGATATTCATATCGCAAGTAAATGTATGCCGTCGATGTTCTGGTGGCATAGGAACTGATCATCAAGCCTTCCAGAACTTGATGAGGATCTTGTTCCATCAAAATGCGATTATTGAACGTGCCGGGTTCACTTTCGTCAGCGTTCAAGCAAAAGTAGATGGGACCGGGATGATCCTTAGGCAAGAACGTCCATTTCAACCCCGTGGGAAATCCCGCACCACCTCGACCTCGCAAATTACTGCTCTTCACGATGTCGATCACGTCGTTGCGATCCATCGAAAGAACTTTCTTCCATGATTGATAGCCGCCCGTCGCTTCGTATTCTTTGCGAGTAAAACTGTTGGGGCGGTTGATGTTGGCCAGTAAGACCGGTTCGAATTCAGCCACAATATTTTCCGTTTATTCGTTCACCAGTTTGTGTTGTCCGCAACGCCGCGACGTCGATCAATCGCTACGATTTCTTGGCTTTGATTCCCAGATCGTCCAGGAATATGTCGGCTTTGTTCTTGTCCAGGTTCTTGTGTAAATCATCACCGGCCAGCATGCACGGAGCGAAGTCGCAAGCGCCCAGGCATTCAGCATATTCGACGGTCAGTTTGCCGTCCGCCGTGGTTTCACCAGGATGAATACCAGCTTGATGACACATGTGATCCAAGACCGCTTCGCCGCCTCGAATAGCACAGCTCATCGATCGACACACCCACGCTCGCACCTGTCCATGCGGTTTGTCTTGCTTGAAGAAGCCGTAGAACGTCAGTGTGTCTTGCACCTGAGCCGGCGCCAGTTCCAAGATTTCCGCGATTTCAATCACGGCTTGCATGGGCACGTAGCGAAGATGCCGATTCACAATGTGCAACGCCGGCAACGTAACCGCTTGCAGGGAAGGGTATCGCGGAATGTAACTTTTAATCTCGTCGACAATTTCGTCGCTAAGAAAACGTTCTTGTGCAGTGGCCATGCTAACGATCCAACTCGGCTGCAATGATATTCAAACTTCCTAAAACCGCGACGACGTCACTTAACGTGTGTCCCTTCATCAGATGCGGGAACGCCGCAAAATGGATGAACGAAGGCGGACGACAACGAGCTCGATACGCTACGTCACTTCCATCGCCCACAATGTAGAAGCCCAATTCACCGTTGGGTGCTTCCGTGGCCGCGTAAACTTCTTCATGCGGAACTTCGATGCCTCGATTGGCCATCACCAGTTCAAACTGCATGATGGTGCCTTCGATGGTTTGATAGACCTGTTGTTTGGAAGGCATGGCGGTGCGTTCATCCGAACCGATGTTCGCTGGCCCCGAAGGCAAGTTTTCGATCGCCTGTTGCACGATTTTGAGACTTTCTCGCATTTCGGCCATGCGAACATAGTACCGAGCGAAACAGTCGCCCGCCGTGGCACAGCAAATGTTGAAATCGAAGTCACCGTATGCCAAGTAGGGTTCGTCAATTCGTAAGTCGCGCGTCACCCCGCTGGCTCGAGCAACCGGACCGCTACAAGCGCGGCTCAGTGCTTCTTGCTTGGTCAACACGCCTACGTCTTTGGTGCGATCCACAAAGATGCGGTTACGATTGAGCAGTCGTTCCATGTCGTCCAGCGTTTTGGGGAAGGTCTTCAGGAACGAACGAATTTTTTCAATCACGGTCGGCGTCATATCGTGCATGACACCGCCAACGCGAGTGTAACTGTTGGTAAAGCGAGCCCCGCAGAGCGTTTCAAAAATGTCGTAGATGCATTCGCGCTGATAGAACGCATACAAAAAGAACGTAAACGCTCCCGTATCCAAGCCCATGGCACCGGTGGATAGGAGGTGATCGCTGATCCGAGCCAATTCTGAAATGATAACTCGGATGTATTTGCAGCGCGGAGTCAATTCGATGTCCAGCAGCGTTTCCACCGCATGGTGCCACGCCACATTATTGGCCATGGGCGAAATGTAGTTCATGCGATCCGTGACGGTCACATACTGGTTGTAATCCAGATGTTCGCCAATTTTTTCAAAGCCGGAATGGAGGTATCCAATGTCGGGAATCGAATCGACCACTCGTTCACCATCCAGCTTCAGCACAATGCGCAGTGTGGTGTGCGTGGCCGGATGTTGTGGACCAAAATTCAACGTCCACAGGTAGTCCTGTCCGTCCTTTTCTTTGGATTCGATGTTTACGTCCGCAAGCGTCAGTGGCATATAGTTGCTCCGATTTGAATCCCAGTTACGCTTCGCCTCGAGTAATCACCGGGAAGTTGTGCCGTTCACCTCGGCCTTGTAACGGATAATCCTTCCGCAACGGATGAGCGGTAAACGCGTCCGGCAACAAGATGCGACGTAAATCAGGGTGCCCTTGGAAACGAATGCCAAACATGTCCCAGACTTCACGTTCCAGCCAATTCGCTCCTTCCCACAGCGGCACAATGGAATCAACGTCTAAGTCTGGTTCGTCCAACATGACTCGAATCGTGATGCGTTCTCCCGATTCGCTATTCGCCAAGAGATAGGCGAGTCCGAACCGATGTTTGGCGCCGCGAAAATTGAGGTAGTCCACGCACGTGACGTCCACCAGATAATCAAACGCATGGACGTCTCGCAGATGCTGCAAGCAATCCAGTAGATCCGACTTGGCAATCACAATTCGCGTTTGCTGGCGAAATTCGCTGACGGACGAACCGGAAAACCTTTCCAGCAGATCGTTGACAACGGATTCTCTTGTAACCACAAAACTTCCTCTTTGTTCACATGTGCGACCGAATGACGAGCGGCAAAAATTCTGTCGTGCTTACTGGTTGTCTAATCTCGCAGATGCGGAGCGAATACAGGCGTTTGTCCAATAATGGGCAGCTCCGTTAACGCTCGCTTTCGAAGCTGACGTTCGGGTCGATCAAATTCGTCTCCCAGCACGGTACCTTCGCGTTGAATCTTGTCCTGCAGATCAATGATGCCTTGAATCAGCTGTTCTGGACGAGGCGGACAGCCGGGGATGTACATGTCGACCGGGATGAATCGATCGATGCCTTGAACGACACAATACGTGTCGAACACACCACCGGTCGACGCACACGCACCCATGGAAATGCACCATTTGGGCTCGTTCATCTGGGACCAGATTCGCTGCAGCACGGGCAGCATCTTCATGACCACTCGACCTGCCACAATCATCAGGTCGCATTGCCGAGGGCTAAAGCGGAAGACTTCGGCTCCAAAACGAGCCAGATCGTGACGGCTGGCACCGGTGGCCATCAATTCAATGCCGCAGCAGGCCGTGGCAAACGGCATGGGCCACAGACTATTCTTGCGACACCAGTTGGCCAATTCGTCCAACTTGCTGATCATCACGTTGTCGGGAAGTTCTTCTATCGCCATTTCAGCACACCCTTTCGCCATTCGTAAACCAGCCCGGCTGTGACCAGGAGTAAGAAAAACAAAACTCCGCCAAACACGATGCCTCGACTGGAAACCAATCCGGAGCTAATCGCCGCATCAACGCCTTGCGGATTCCGACTGGCCACGGCCCAGGGATAGATGAACAACAGCTCCACGTCAAAAATCAGAAACGCGATGGCCACCAGGTGAAACCGTACATCAAACCGCCGCCGAGTATCATGGACGGGATCCATACCGCTTTCATACGGCATGCGTTTCACCTTGCTGTTGCGTTTGGGACCCAACAAATAACCGATCACCAACATGGCAACCGCTTGGCCTATGGCCGCAATCGCAAATAAGAAAACAGGTAGGACAGCCATCGTCTCAAACCACGAGTGGATATAAACTTAGGGGCACCAGATAGGACTTTGTGAATAATATCACAAGGCCCATTAAACAAAAACTCGACCTGTTCGTCGAGTCCAGACGGATGGTAGCCCTTGCTTCCGGCAGGGTCAAGCCGAACGATCGGTCCAGCTCAACGCCCTGCTACAAGCAAGAACAGACTCGCAACCCCCGAATAAATTTGTCTCCAGTAAAATCAGAAAAATATTGTTGAACCAACTATGGACGTTGTCGAACTCACCCAGCAACTGGTCCGCATCCCCAGCGTTAACCCGATGGGGTTGGACCATACTGATTCGCCTTATTTGGAATGGCGAGTGACCGAATTCTTGGAGCAACTCTTTACGCAGCAACAGATTCCGTCGCAACGCCAGTATGTCCTGC
This sequence comes from Planctomycetales bacterium, assembly GCA_020426955.1. GTDB lineage: Bacteria > Planctomycetota > Planctomycetia > Pirellulales > Pirellulaceae > JAGQOZ01. The sequence continues at coordinate 13,964 of JAGQOZ010000009.1, read as the reverse complement.
CGAAACGAGATAATATTGTCGCCTTATTCGATCCGCATGGTGCGAAGGGAGCCAACGGATTGCTGTTGCTGGAAGCCCATCAGGATACGGTGCCCGTCACGGGAATGACCATTGAACCGTTTTCGGGAAAAAACGAACACGGGAAAATTTGGGGACGAGGTTCGTGTGACATCAAAGGTGGCATGGCCACCATGTTGGCGGTATGTAGTCGATTAATGAAAGAAAAACCCGCCGACGCGCCAACCATCTTGATGGCTTGCACCATCAACGAAGAAAACGGCTTTGATGGAATTCAACACTTGGCCGAAAGTTGGTCCACCGGGCAATTTCCACTTCTTGATCGCTTGCCCGACGCTGCTATTGTGGCCGAACCGACCGAATTGAACGTGGTGGTGGCGCATAAAGGCACCGTTCGCTGGAAATGTCATACCACCGGCAAGGCAGCTCATAGTTCGAGTCCCGATCAAGGCGAAAACGCGTTCTATACCATGGCGCGAGTCCTGACCGCATTGGAAAAATATGCCAATCGAATTTGCCAGTCGGAAGCGTCCTATCCGTTGCTAACGCCGCCGTCGCTGAGTGTCGGTACGATTGCCGGAGGTGTTTCCGTCAACACCGTTCCCGATCACTGCACCATCGAAATTGATCGCCGCCTCTGGCCCAACGAAGATGCCGACGCCATCTACCAAGAAGTCATTCAGTGCATTCAGCAAGAAACAAATCTGGGTGATCGAATAACGCACGATCCGCCCTACCTAAAGTCGTTGGGCTTAGCCAGTGACAACAATCAGTCACTAAGTCAGCGATTCATCGCCGCGGCCGAGTCAACGGGCATCGCGTCGCATGCCATTGGTGTTCCGTTTGGTACTAACGCAGGTACCGTAGCAACCGCCGGAATTCCTACCATCGTCTTTGGACCTGGTTCGATTGAACAAGCACACACTGCCGACGAATGGATTGCGATTGACCAACTGCGCACGGCAGAAGAGATTCTGTTTCGCTTCTGCGCGAATGGATTGAAATGACATTGGCGTGGATTGCCGGTTGCTGAGCACGAAGAAGACTTGCCCAATGGGTATCTTAGGCAGTGACCATCGCCTGTCACAATTGGTAGCGATTGGTGAATCCGTGTCGATTGGGTGAGAAGAAATCTTTCGCGATTTTTCGCCGTCATTCTCCTTGTAACGATTTGTCGTCGTGTGCGAAATCGCGCGGTTTTAATCGCTCGCCGTCTTACCCACGTCGCAAAATCGTTCTCAAGTGCATTGGAACATTCGACACAGGTCATGCAGTAGAAACCGCAGCTTATCGCGTAATCCTGTGTCCGGCTCCGCGCGATCAACACAAGCCCCACCGTTTGTCACCCGTTCGAAAATGCCTGGTTTTCTGTTCTGTGAACTAGGCGTACCGTCTGGTGCGCGCAAATGCTGGATATCGTCGGTTCGAACCGAGCGGCTGCGCTGACCTGATCGATGCGAGAGCATCATATCGCTTGGCAAGCAAGGGACTTGGTATGTCAAAGAAACGTCGCGCTTCTCAAACGAACAAATCACTTCGGCCCAAAAAGTTGGTTCGCCGAAGTCATCTCCAGCGCCACTTCAAGTTGGAGCAGGTCGAAAATCGCATCATGCTGGCAGCCGATATCGACCTGTTGGAGACGTTTTCGCTTTCGACCGTTCAGGGTGAACTCGTCGATCAGAAAAGCACGCAACGCGCGGACGATCTGGTCTTGGACCAAAATCAATTGGTGCAGTCGAATAACGCGCAGACACAACAAAGCAATGTCGTGGTGTTTATTGATGCCGGTGTGCAAGATCAAACCGACTTGATCCAGAACTTGAAGGCTGCGCGACCAGCGCTGCAAACTGCACGCTGGATTCCGCTGTCCGGCGATCAGAATGGCATCTTCCAAATCAGTCAGCACTTACGGCAATTGGAAAACGTGGACGCGATACATGTGTTGGCACACGGTGAACCAAGCAAGATCACCTTAGGCAATTCCGTTTTGAGTTCGGCCACGTTGCAAGCCAATCGCCGCCAGATTCAGGCGTGGAGCCAATCGTTGTCGCCCAAGGCGGACATCTTGATTTACGGTTGTGATGTAGCTGAAGGTGCGGCCGGTATCCGCTTTGTTAAGCGACTGGCGAATGTCACGGGTGCCGATATCGCGGCTTCCAACAACCGCACGGGCGCGAACCAACTGGGCGGCGACGCCACGCTAGAAGTGCAGTCCGGCAAGATCGAATCGGCGTCTATCCTAGCCGGTATCGACTATCCGCACGTCCTGGCGAATCCCACCGACGGACCCGATTCGATTTCTGTTTCCGCCGCAGGAACCTACGCCGGGCTGAAGGGCGACGACGTCTATGTATTTGCCGGTTCGTGGAACGGCGCGGTCGTGGAAGAATTGAAAGCGGCGGGCGTCGATACGTTGGACTTCAGCGGCGTATCCCAAAATTTGACGTTCCGCATTCGACCCGGTCACAAAGTGGAAGTGACTGACGGCACCAAGACGCTGAAAGCGGCGTACGTAGAACGTTTCAAAATGGGTTCGGGGCAGAATTTAGTCATCGTCGAAAAAGGTGCGGAACTCGATAGCGGCGCCGTCATCGGCAACACCTCGGCCGGTTCGAAAACGATCGTTTCCTTCACTCCCAACGTGGCGAACCCCGATGCCCTGTTCACCGCCAACCGGACCAGTAAATCGGTTCGAGCGAAATTGACCAACGCCAACGACAAATTGACCGTGGCCAAGGCGGCGTTTGACCAATTAACCAACGTCGACCAAATCATCGGCGGTAAAGGTGCAGACGTCTTGGAAGGGGATGCCAGCGCGAACCATTTCACGGGCGGACGAGGAGCGGATACGCTACGTGGAACGAACGGCGCGAATACGCTGCAAGGCGGCAGCGGCAATGATCGCATCTTTGGTGGCAGCGGCGCGGACGCGGAATTGTCCGGCGGAGATGGCGACGATTTGATTGACGCCGGAGACGGTGCGGACGGTCTAGTCACCGGTGGGTCAGGTGATGACACGATCTATGGCGGTGCCGGAAACGACAATCTGCAAGGCGATGCCGGTGACGATTTGCTAATCGGCGAAGCCAACAACGATACGCTGGCCGGAGGCGGCGGAGACGACTTGTACGAATTTCGCAACGGTTGGGGTGTAGACGTCGTAACGGAAGCCGACGTGAGTGGCACCGATACGCTCGATTTTTCTCAAGTCACCGAAACGTTGGCCTTCACGCTGGGCAGTAGTTCAACCAGTCAGTTCTTGAATGTCTCGAACGCCGGTAGCACCAATCGAGTGACCGCGACGAACTTCATCGAAGCGATACTCGCTCCGAACGCGGCCAATTCGTATACCGTTTCGGCCGAATTCGCCGCCAACTTTGAAGGAGATGGCCTCTTCGACAAACTGCGCATCGAAAACCCGGTCAACGTTTCGGGACTTCCTCAGTCAACCATCGATCTTTCGGCCGTGACGGTGCCGTTGGAGATTGTGATTGAACCACATCCTGCGGACGCGTCGGGTAACCAAGTCACCATTTCGTTTGATGTCACGGGGATCGATCCCAAGATTGTCATCACCAACGTTTCCAGTATCACCGGTGGTACGCAAGACGATACGATCGTCATCAAGAAGGACGCTCGCATCGCCACGCTCGACGGCGGCGCCGGCAACAATCAACTCCGCTACGAAAAACACGTCAACACCGACACCGGTCAGATTGATGCGGCCGACGCGGCGCTGATTGACAGCGAAGTCAAGACACACGCCAGCTTCACCTCTTGGACGGCTGATGGTGTCAAATTCACTGTCGGCGCCGCGAACCATCCGAATATCTACAGCTTGACCAATATCACTTCCGTGGTGGCGACGGATGATCGAGATGCCATGTTTGGAAGCGCAGACGCGGAAACGTTAGACGGTAGCGGCGACGCCGACGTGTTGTTCGGCAAAGCGGGCAACGACACGCTGATGGGCGGATCGGGCGGTGACTATGTCGACGGCGGTGCTGGAGACGATCAGCTGCACGGTGACGCTGGAGACGATGTTCTGCGCGGCGGCGCTAATGATGATTCGATCAGTGGCGGCACGGGCGACGATTGGATGGAAGGCGGAGCGGGGAATGATACGTTAACCGGCGGCTGGGGTGCTGATATCTATTCGTTCCAAAACGGTTGGGGCCGGGACGAAATCCAATCCGATCGGTTCGCTCGTCAAAACGACACGCTGGACTTCCATGCCGTCACGGATCCGCTGACGATTAGTGTGGCGGGCGGCGAAATCAACGCGGGTACCGGCGTTTTTACTCGAACTAGCCATTTGAGCGCCTTTGATCGAGCGACTGGAAACTTTGACGATCCGACTTCGCATACGGTCAAAGTGACGTCACCGGTGGGAGCTGATTTTGATATCGGCACTATCAAAACTGGTGTCGGTGATCAAACGCTGGTGATTGGAAATCGCTGGTCAGACTTGGTGATTGATGCGGCGGCCACCACAGGCAATTTGCTGCTAGACTTTTCCGGCGCCACGGTGCCGCTGCGGTTTTCGCTGGTGAACGATGACCAAGGTAAATTGGAATTGAAGGTCGAAAAGCTGGACGATATCACCAACCTTTCGCTTAACGCGCTGAAAGATGTGATTGGCAACGCAACGTCGATTCGCATCATCAATTTTGATGACACGAAGACCACGATCAAATCGAGTCGGTTCGAAAACTATTATCGAGCGAACGTGGGGACACGCTTTCGAGGCACGTTGAGTTTAACGTCGGGGCTGCAGTGGCGGTATCGCGGGGGCGGAAATCACGGCCGTGCCGACGGGGCTGGGCGTGGGCCATTCGGTTGACCTTTCCAAGACGAAGACCATTTTGGGTTCGTTCGCCAGTCCGCAGTATGCCAATCTGACGTCGGGCAATTTTGGAAACTTCGGCTTCGATGCCACAACTTCGGCGTTGCCGGCTGCAGACCAAATCAAAGAAGCAGTAAAGTCGATTTTCGTTCCGGATCCTACGGCGATCTTTACGAATCGAGTGGATGCGTCGTCGATGGTTGGCTTTGAAAACATTGTGTTCGAACAAACCACCGGCGTGCTGGCGTCGCTGACGAAAGCCAAGATTGGAAATGTAACGTACGGTCCTGGTATCAATTTGCTGCAAGGAGATAGTGGTAGTAACACGTTTAAAAGTCGAGCTGGGCGGACGGGCGTGCATTTGTTGTCCGGCTTGCAAGGCGCGGACACCTACGCGTTTTCGGACCTGTGGGGATTTGCCGCGATTGTCGAGCCGCCCGATCTGGAAATTGGTGGCCAGCCGATTCCGGAAGCATTGGACACGTTGGATTTTTCCAGCAAGTTTGGTGACATCGAAGTGGACGTCTACGAAGTGGGCGCCATTGCCGACACGTTGGATTCGATCATTCCCGGTTTGGACTTCAGTGGTTTTGCTGATGTGACAACCAACTTCTTAATTGTTCGCGACGTCGCGTTAGGTAGTCTTCTGGCCGACTATCTTCCGTCTGGTTCGAACGACGGCTTCATCGACTGGCTACGCGACAACGGCGCTGGCATGGTTGTCGCGACCGACATTGAATCGCTGGTTGGACCGCGGTTGGGAAACATGACGGTTCGCTTGCATGGCAACGCTTCGTTACGAGGCACCGTAGATTCGGGTTCGCTGGGCACGGTGACGCTGGATTATTCAGACTATGACAGCGCCGTGACCGTTGACATTGCCAGCGGGTTCAACATGAGTTTTCCGTCGCTGACCGACGCCCTGGGAATTGATCTGTCCGAACTTGCGGGCGACATTTTTCCGGAAGACTTTCTCAGCAGTATCCTGAACGGCAATTTGCTCCCATCCGGAGTTGGGTTGGACAATACGGCTGCTTGGGTGCAGGCAACTGGCATCGAAGGGCATCGCTTGGGCGGGCTGACCACGTTAGTGGATGGTGTGGCGCAAGTCTTTGGAGAAGACGGCATCGGAGAAACGTTGGCTCAGTATGCCGTTTCCGGACTGATCAATGTGATTGGCAGCCCGCAAGCCGATTCGTTCATCGGCGGCGAACGCAATATCATCTGGCAAATGGATTCGACCGATTCGCTCACCGGCACCGGCAATGACACGTTGGACTTGCATTCGCTAGGCAATGCCGCTCCTGATTTTACGGTCAACATGTCTACGCACGAATTTTCCGATGGCACCCATACCACCACGGCCAGCAGCTTGCGCGGAGTGATCTCGGGATACGGCGACGACACGTTGATTGGTGCTGACAAAGAGAATTTTTTCAAGTTCATTGCCACCAGTAGTTCGGACGGTTGGGGAGTCGACAACGTTGAAGGCGGCGGCCAGCGCAATACGTTGGAATTCGATGTCCCGGACGATTGGGAATGGCAACTGCGCAACGTCACGCTGAACGGAATCGAATATTCGCAGCTCTATTTCATCGACGGCAACGGCACGGAAATGCCGCATCAAGTCAACATGCGCAAAGGAGCCGAACAAGGCGACTACGTTTTCCAACAAGAAGGTTCCGGATTCTGGTCGCAGGTCAGCGCCGGTTCCTGGGACAAGGAAACGGTCGAATTGAGCTTGGACAGCTTGGTCACCGTCGACTCGCCGACAGGTTTAGTACTAAATCAAATTCCGCAAACGGTGTTGGATGCGGCGGTCAGTTCGTTTGCAGGAAAGACGCTGCGTTTGGACAACGGTGACGGAACGTTCTCCAATCAAACTCTGACCGCCGGGACGGCCACGGACAACAACGGCGTGGTGCGGCCGACGATTGGGACGGACAATGGCAACGTGCTGTTGGATGCGGCGCTGATTCCGTTTCTGTTGGTCGATTTGCCGGATGCACAACTTTCTAATCGAGGCACTTCGGGCGAAATCTTGATCGATGCTACCGCTGCCGATCTGGGTTGGCATGTTGATCCCGTCACCAATGCACCCACGAATACCGTAGACCTGACCAGCGTGGTAATTCACGAATTGGCTCAGCGTCTGAACATTGACACGGCCGCCACCGTGATGCAATCGACTTTGAACGCCGGCACGAAACGTTTGCCCGATTCGGTATTGACGATTGGTTCGACGGCCTTTAACGACGCGCCGCTGCAAGTCGATTCGACCAGCTATAACTCGCTAGCGCTCAGCGACGCCGGTTCGCCCGAAATCGTCAATCTGATCACGGAAGCGGTCAATCTGTGGCAAACGGCCAGCGCCAGCTACACGATTATCGGTAACAGCGGCGGTGCCATTACGGTGCCGACACCGACCGTTCGATTCCAGCATTTGACGGGCAACGAAGTGGCTCGAGCATTAAATGGCGGCATCATTCTGTTGGATCCGACGGCGGCGGGGCATGGCTGGTTTGTAGATACTTCGCTGAATGGTGCGAATGCGGATAGTGACATTCCGGCGGACAAAATGGATTTGTATACGGTACTGATTCACGAAATCGGTCACTCGATCGGATTCGGACACGACTTACAGCCCGGCGCGAATGACGTTCTGGATGAAGCTTTGGTGCCGGGACAGCGTCGCCTGCCGCCAACCGGAGCGATCAATTTGTTGACGCTCGATTCGTCCGATCAAGCCAAGCTGAGCGAAGGACTGGATGCCTTCGGCAGCTGGGTCGCGGAAATGGGAACCAACGTGGACGAAGTCCTGTCCGTTGAAATCCCGTTTGTCGACACCAGTTTGAATCAACTGTTCGGCTTGAACAATGACGCGGCTACCAAGCTGACCGCCAATTTGAATACCAGCATCATTGATGTGGTGCAATCGATTTTCGCCGGAGCGGGACCGGTAACTAACGCCGATATTGCGGCGTCGACACATATTGATTTTGCGAATTCCACAAACCCATTGGCCTTTGTGGCGAATGTCGATCTGCCCGAATTGGATTTTAGCACCGACGTGCGCCTCGATCTTTCCAGTTTAGACATTGCGGGCATCGATCCGGCCGAATTGGGCCTGCAACTGGACGGTGACGTGATGTTGGCCATCACGGGTGATGTTGATCTGGAATTCATTTTCGGTGTGGATCCCAGCGGCCAGTTCTATGTGGATGCGCCCGGATTCACGGCCGATTTCAGCATCAGCAATGGTGGCACGCCGATTAATGTGGGACTGGGATTCGGACCCTTCGGCGTGGAAATCGCAGATGGGCATATCGACCTAGGCGCACAGATGCGACTCGGCACGTCTGCTCGCCTTTTCTATCAAGATCTGATCAGCGGCAGTGCTTCGCCCTTGTTCGTAACGCCTTCCTTGGGCGCAGCCGCGTCGTATGACATTGATCTGCCGCTGAATTTGACGGGTGGATTGGCCGGTTTGCAAACCGACGATATGGCGATTCGAGCGAAAGGAGAGATTCCGAATGTCCTGGGGAGCCTTTCTTCGCTGGTGGAAAGCATTGACTTTGAATTTGACAATCTGGAACAGCTGCTGGGAATGCGAGGTGTTTCTTTGGAAATGGTGTTGGGTGCTATTCGCGACGGACTAGATTATCTGGTGGCGGACGATAGCGTCTTGTATCAGAAGCTGCCCGGCGTCAATAAAACCACTGCAGAAATTCTGGGCGATGGCACCGATTTCTTGTCCACTATTCGTAATGAAATCAATACGTTTTTGGATTCGGGCGGCAGCAATCTGAACAGCCTGCAGGATGACATCAACCAAATCTTCAACGGTGTGCTGGGTGCCGGAACCGATCCGTTTCATATCGAATATCAAGACAACACGTTCTTGATGGACTTTGGGTTCGAAAAAGTCCTGGCCAGCACGCAGTATTCGTTCCAAGTCGATCTGAAAGACTATCTGAGCGAACTGAACTTGCCGCAAGAATTCCAGGATAAGATCGCGCAAGCGAACATCACCATCGGCGACGCCAACGGGAACATCACCATTGATGTAGAAGGTGTGGCGGGCGTTGATTTGAACTTTGGTTTGGATCTAAGTAACATCTTGTCGCCTGACGCCTATTTTGTGGAAGGTTCGCAAATCTATGTTGGGCTGCAAGCGGCCACAGCCAATCCGATTGACTTTGAAGTCAACTTGCCGCTGGGCATTGCCGGTTTGGAAGAAGTGGGCTTTTTGATTGATGATGCGACGGCCGAAATTGGCGTGAACGTCGGCTATGGGCTGGTCGATACGTGGCATCTGGGGCAGGGCAGTGCCAACCTGTCCGCCGTGGTAGAGGGTTCGGCCGAATTGAATCTTCCTCTGTTCCTGAGCCCTGGCTATGCGGTGGGTGGCACCACAGACGATCTGGACGGCAATGGCTTTGCCGATCATGTCTTGCATTTGGGTGCCACGTTACAAGACGGTTCTATCGACTGGGAAGCGGTCGGTCCCGGCATGGATCAGTTGTTCAGTGTTTCAGCGCTTTTGAACGATCCCGGCAAAGTCTTGCTGGGTTTGGAAACGGCGTTCAACAGTGTGGAAGGTGATACGGCGGACAAACTAAATTCATTGGAACTGCCGTTCATCGCGGATGCGTTGCAGGACAAGGCGGGTTTCATTGGCGATTTACGAGACCAGGTGTTGGGCGTTCCCGATGGTGAAGGCGTCTATACCGACGGCAAGTTGGGACAGAAACTGCAGCAAGCGGCGGCAAATGGTGATTCGGTCATCGATTTGCTGAAACAAGAATTCTTTGCGGCGCTCAGCGACTTCGGCGGGCAAAACCTACTGAAGAAGCCGCAGACCGATGCGAACGGCGACCCCGTTGTCGATGCCGACGGCAACCTGGTTTACGACCAAGTCCAATCTGCCGACGATATTGCTATCACCATTACCGAAGACGGTGTGGCGCTGAACGTCTTGATTTTGGGTGACGTCTTTGACCCATTCCAAGTGCCGTTGAACTTTGACGCCAGTTTGCCTTCGTTGGGCTTGCAGTCCAATGGCGCGGCGTTGGATGTTTCCATGACGTATCAGTTTGGATTCGGATTTGGATTGTCGTCAAAGGATGGATTGTACTTCGATACATCGGGGGTCACGGAAAGTGGAGCCGAACTTTCGTTGGACTTAAATGTCGAACTCAGTTCCACAGCGCAGCTAGACGCGCAAATCGCGTTCTTGCATGCCTCGTTGCAAGAAGCGAATGATGAAGACGGCGCTAGTCGCTTGTACGGTCAATTCCAAATCGACGTAGCCGACGCGGACAACAATGGTCGCTGGGCGCTGCTGAAAGGAGAAGCTTCGTCCTTGACCGCTCGGTTCACCGCAGGTGCGAATCTAGACGTCACCGCTGCGGCGTACATTGACGACCTAGATCTTTCGTTCTTAGGGCTCGGTACGTTGGTACTGGAACTGCCTCGGCTAGACACCACCATTCATTACGATCAAGTTTTTGCCGACGTGGAATTGGGCACGGGTGGAACGAGTGTCAGTTTTGGCGAATCGCCTGAATTGTGGTTTGAAGACGTTACCGTCAACGCGGGCGAATTTCTGGAAGGTTTTGTCGGACCCATCTTAGAGCCGATTCTGACGGTGATTGAACCGATTCGGCCGTTTATTGATCTGTTGACCAAAGAGATTGGTTTTCTGAAAGAAGTTAACGCGCCGTTTACGTCTCTTCGCGACATCATTGCTATGGTTCGAGGCGAAGCGGCGGTGGCTCCGATTGACGCTATCAAGAAGCTGGTGGATCTAGTCGATTACGCTCGTCAATTGGCCGACAGCGGCGCCATCAACTTTGGCGACTTCTACGTCAACATCGGTGGCAGCGGTGGGTCGCAAGAGTTGACGCCGGCGGAAAAGCCCAAGCCCGCATCATCGGCAAACAGCACAGCCAATCAAAACACCAAAGACAAGGTGGGTAAGTTTACTTCCAAGGGTGACTTTGAACTGGTGCTGTTGGAAAACCCAATGAACGCGGTTGGTTTGTTGTTGGGCAAAACGGTCGACATCTTCAAATATCATCTTCCAGCACTCAATTTCGAAATGCAGTTTGGTCGTTCGCTGCCGATTGTTCCTGGCCTGAACGCTCGTCTGGGAGGCGAAGTCTATGCGTCGACGAATCTCACATTTGGTTTTGATACCAGTGGCTTCAATGATTTCCGAGACGACGGTTATTCGGATCCGTTGTTGCTGTTCAACGGCTTCTATATGGATGACAACATTGTTAACGGCGTCGACATGCCCGAACTGTCATTTGGTTCAGAAATTGCGGCCGGCGTGTCACTGGGCATCGGCGGTTTGGTGGAAGCGGGAGTGGAAGGTGGTGTTCGAGGTAACTTGAACTTCGACTTCAATGACTTCAACGGCGACGGCAAATTTTATGCGGACGAAATCCTGAAACGCTTGCAAGACGACGTCAAATGTCTGTTTGACATCGACGGTTCGCTGCGAGCCTTCTTGGACGCTTTCTTGTGGATTGGTTTAGATTTGGGCTTCAGCGAAATCACGTTGTACGAATATCGGCACAGTTTTATCAACGAATTGTTGGCCGACTTTACGTACCATTGTGGTCCGCCCGCGTCACCCGATATCGCTTATCTGGATGCCAACGGAAATTTGAAGCTTCGTTATGCAGACGATAATTCCACTTCCACCAACGACGGCAGTGTTGGTTTTCACAACTACAGTGTCGAATACGAATCGACTTTGGACTTGGGCAAACTGTACGACTACGCCGGCGATTTGGCTGCGGATGATGCCAAAGACAATGCGAATGAAATCTTGTTGAAGGACAAGAACGGACGAGACCTCCAGGGGTTGCCTGTCAATGGTGACTACATCATTATCAAGAGCCGAGGCGTAGTGGAAGTGTTCTTGGGCAGTGAAATACAACAGATCAACGGGCAAGGTACATCGTCCAATGACCGCATTGTAATTCGACATGAAGTGATGCCGCATATCGTTAGTGTGACTCTGTCAACGGGCGCCGGTGATGATTTTGTTGATCTGGGCGGTGACAACGGCGATCCCGTCAATGGCGTGACCACTTCAACCACGATTGATTCTGGCAGCGGCGACGACGTGGTTCGAGGTAGCGCGTATAACGACCAGATTTCTGGTGGCACCGGCGCTGATGATCTGTTCGGCTTTGAAGGTGACGACACTTTGTACGCAGTGAATTCTGCGTCTACGGTGAACGATCCAGCAACGCTTCTGGTTCGCAATTTTGATCGACTGGAAGGTGGTGAAGGGAATGATTCACTGCAAGGCGCTGATGGCAATGACTTGCTGTACGGCGACTTTATGGAAGTCACGGCGAACAACCAAAACGTGGGCGGTAACGACACTATTTCTGGCAGCACTGGCAACGATTTGATCGTTGGACACTTTGGCCATGATCAACTTCACGGCAACGAAGGTAACGATCGTATTCGAGGTGACGCGGGCAATGACACGATGTCAGGCGATGCCGGCGATGATTTCCTCACCGGTGACGCCGGCAACGACACGATGACGGGCGGCACGGGGCGAGATTACCTGACGGGTGGCACTGGTTCCGATTCCATTCAAGGTGAAGCGGACATGGACACCATTGAATGGTTTATCGGCGACGGTAGTGATAGTCTGGTCAACGGTGGTGGTTCGCTTGGTGATAAACTCCTGATTACGCCGTCGGGTAGCAACAACGACATTGCCGATCTGCGGAACGAAGGAAATGCGGTTCGAGTGGAATTCTTTGGCAGTTTGGCTCGGACCAACGTCACGCAAACGTATTTGTTCGACGACATTGAAGTTGTGACGTTTGACGCCGGACTAGGAGCCGACGCGATCCGCGTGTTTGATTTACGAGGCACCGATGTAGCCGATATGACGGTCGATTTTGGCCGAGGCGAAGTGATGGACTATTCGCCGCTGGTTCGCAGAATTGGTATCGATACGGTCAATTCGACGCCCATCTACAGCGCTACTCCGGTCAATCCTGATCTTCCCGACGGAGCGTTACAGCGAAAAATCTTTGCTGTTTCGCCGGAACTTGGTATCGCACAAACGGTCGATCAAAACTTCTATCAATACAATCAAGGTTCGCCCGTACATTTGTTTGATGATGTCGGCGAACCGATATTGGTTTCCAAAACTGTCAACGGCGTTGTCTATCAAGTTCAGGATATCGAAGGTGGTTTACCGCCTATCATTGAACAAGAGGCACATCTGGATGCCGTGCAGACTCGGATCACCCAAGGCAACACGGTTGTCGAAAAGACACAGTATCAAGTCTTTGATGTCAGCGAACCGAAGGCCCAGAACGTCAGCACGGTGCAGGCATTTTATCGCATTGATACCGAACATTTCACGGCGTTTTACGAATCGGATATCCCGTACCTGTTCCACGAAGATGGCACGCCCGTGCTGACCAGCGTGACGTTGAATGGCCAATCGTACACGCTTCAGGACGTGGAGGGTGGCTACGCCGCCTTCACTCAGCAAATCATGGACGATGGTCTGTCGAACTTCGAACTAACCGACGCCAGTCAACTCAAGCCCGTGGAAACTCGGCAACGAGGCATGTCGAAAGCGACTGTCCAGCCGGTTTATGAAATCATTGACGATCCCGACAATCCGGGCGAAAAAATTTCGGTGGAAATCGAAGGTCAGACTGACGTCTTTTTGACGCCAGAATACAACCTGGATCAACAAGCCGATCATTTGTCACTGTTCGGCAGCACGGGATCAGACCAATTTGCAGTTACTTCGGAATATATCGAAGAAGACGACCAAGACCGATTGTTAGTGAATCAAACCGGTGGCGTTACTTTTACTTTGCTCAACACAAACAAGGTCAACGATGAATTGACGATTGACACCAGCGGCAATGCGGCGGCGAACGATCTTGGTGACACGGTCGATGGTTCGGCTATCGAGAAAGAACTGCTGTGGAAATTCAATATCCTGACGGGTGCAGGAAATGACACGGCTGTGGGCAGTCGCTGGGTGGATGTGCTTGACAGCGGAGCGGGTGACGATCGAGTGACCGGGATGTCA
>JAGQOZ010000099.1 GCA_020426955.1 Planctomycetales bacterium | reverse complement strand
GGAAGTGTTTCGGCAGGACAATCGATTGTCAATTCGGCCAACGCTACGTGGACCAGCCTTCCCGGCGCCACCGCGACCGACCTGTCCGTCTACAATTCGAATTCTCGCGAACGAACGGGCGCGGGCGGCACGAACGACTACGCCGACGCAGGATTCGCCATCGTCACGATTTCCGTCCCCACCGCCAAGACAATTGTTTCTACGTCCGAACCAACCACGGTGGGAGCGAATGTGGCAATTGGTGAAATCGTCCGGTACCACATTTCCGCTCAAATCCCCGAATCCACTGCCACCAACTTTCAGATTGTGGATCAACTGCCCAACGGCCTGCAATTCCTGGATGATGGTACGGCGACGGTGGCATTAGTGAGCAACGGGACAGGACTGACATCGTCTACACTGGCGGCCAGTTTTGAAATCACGGGAAGTTCCAGTTCCATCACACCGTTAGCAACGTTGCCCGGATCGGCTATTTCCGGAGGACCATTTAGTTCTGGCACCGACGTCACGTTTTCACTAGGAAATCTGACGAACGCCGATAACGATGCCGATTCGGAATTTGCGATTATCGAATTCAACGCCATTGTCGTGAATAACGCGACCACCAACGCCGGAACGAATTTGGACAACACGTTTTTGGTTCGAGTCAATGGATCCCAGGTCGGCCCGGTATCGCCAAGCGTACAGGTAAACGTAGTTGAGCCATCGATCAGCGATGTCAACAAAACGGTGTTGGCCCCTGCGTCTGCTCGAGTAGACGCGGGACAAACGGTTCGTTACGAAGTTACCTACAGCAACGCCAATACGGCAACCAGCACCGACGCGTTTAACGTTCGGTTGGTGGACACCCTGCCAGCGAACCTGCAGGGCATCAACAACGTGCAAGTCTTGCGCAACGGCAGCACAATCACGTCTGGGTACACCAACGTCAGTTCGTCCACGACCTTGGATGTCACCTTGGACCAGGTGGCGCCGGCCGATGTCATTATCATTCGCTATGATGTGCAAGTGACCAATACGGCTCCAGCCGGTGCTGCCATCACCAACCAAGCCAATGTTACCTACACTTCGTTACCCGGCACGAATGGCACCACGTCTAATCCAACCGGTTCGAGCACCGGAGCGGCAGGTGGTTTGACAGGCGAGCGAACTGGTTCCGGCGGTGTCAACGACTATGCGGACAGCGACCAAGCCACGGTCAATGTACAGACCCACACCGTATCGGGCTTTGTGTACCATGACCAAAACAACAACGGCCTATTCGACGAAGCCGCAACCAACGGCATCGGCAGCGTTACCGTCCAACTGACAGGAACGGATCATCTAGGCAACACCGTATCGTTGTCTCAGCTAACCAGCGGCACTGGGGCTTATTCGTTTACCAATCTGCGGCCCGGAACGTACACGGTCACCGAACTGCAACCAAGTGGCTATTTCAATGGGCAGGACAGCATTGGTTCGCCGACCCATGGCGGAACCAACGCCAACGTCTATGATAATTCGCTGGGAACCTATTCCATCGCCACAGGTACCGTCAGCTCGACCAGTGTGAACAACAACTTTGGCGAACTTCTGCCGGCCACCATCGAAGGTGTCGTCTATGTGGACGCCAACAACAACGGGCTCTTTAGTGGCGAAACGCTGTTGCCAAGTGTTCCGATCAGCCTGAGTGGAATTGACGATCAGGGTAACTCGGTCACAGCGAATTCAACCACATCCGCTGCCGGAGCGTTCAGCTTTACGAATCTTCGTCCCGGAACGTACAGCGTCTCCGAGACGACTCAGCCAGCCGCCTACGTCGACGGCTTGGAAACTCGAGGCAATAGCGTGCCGTTGGTGGGTTCGACGGGCGGGAACGACACCATCAACAGCATTACCGTTCTGTCGGGGAACACAGCCAGTGGCAATAACTTTGGCGAAGTGCCTCCGAGCACCATTCAAGGCCGAGTCTTTGCAGACGGAAACAACGACGGTCTTGCAAATAATGGCGACACCGGACTGGCAGGGATCACGGTGACCTTGTCTGGTACAGACGTCTTTGGAAATCCGGTCACGGAAACCACATCCACGGACACCAACGGCAACTATTCTTTCGATTTTCTGATGGCCGGCAACTACGTTGTGACCGAACCAACTCAGCCGGCTTCCTATTTTGACGGCTTTGAATCTCGCTCCAGTGTCGTCTTGCCGGGAACGGTTGGTTCGGACGTGATTACCGGAATTGTGTTGGGAGTGGGTCAGACTTCATCCGGAAACAACTTTGCGGAAGTCCCCGATGTGAGGCCTCAGGGATTTGTCTTTATTGATGCGAACAATAACGGCATCAAAGATCTGGGCGAACCAGGTGTTTCGGGTGTGCAGGTAAATTTGACAGGCGTAGGCAATGACGTCTTCGGAAACCCGATTCCTTCCCGAACGGAATTCACTGACAGTCAAGGCTTTTACCAATTCACGTCCGTCCCACCAGGAACGTACACCCTAACCGAAGTCCAACCGGCGGGATTCCAAGATGGACAAGAACAGAACGGAACGCCAGCGGCCGCGTCCGTAATTAACGATTCGTTTGTGGCGATTCCGCTGATCAATACGCCATCGGGCGGCGACTACAACTTTGGCGAACTAAGTCCGTCAGGCAGTGTCAGTGGTTCCGTTTACGTGGACGCGAACAACAATGGCATTCGCGAACCGGGCGAACTCGGCCTAGGTGGCGTGGTCATCACGCTGATCAATCAAACCAACCCAGCTCTGACCTACCAAGTCACCACCGACGCGACGGGCCATTACCAATTCGTCAAAATGTTCCCCGGTCAGTATCAGATTGTGCAAGGACAGCCCGTCAACTTCTTGGACGGACGAGAAACACTGGGAACGTCTGGCGGCTTGATCGGCCAGAACGATTTCACTTCGGTGACGGTCGGCGTCAATCAAGCGGCGACCGGCTATCTGTTTGGCGAAGTGGGAATCAACCCGGCTTTGATTTCGAAACGCATGTTCCTGACGTCTGCCAATCCAAACACGGATTTCACCGGCCCTGCCGGTTCGGGCATTGCGGCCGTAAACGCGGCACTGTCGGACCCAGCCGGATACGTCTACGTTGACGAAAACGAAAACGGAAAACGCGACGAAGGTGAACCCGGAATCCCAAATGTCCAGATTACGCTGACGGGCACTACGCCGGCCGTGTCGCACATACAATATGAGACGTACACGGACAGCGACGGATTCTATCAATTCGCTTACCTGCCTACCGGCGTCTATTCTTTGTTCGAAACGCAGCCCGAGGGTTACGACGATGGTCAGGAATCGCTAGGTTCGCTGGGTGGCATTATCGGCCCAGATTCGTTTTCGCAGATTGTGCTGAACGCCGGTGATTTTGGCGTGGACTACAATTTTGGAGAACTGCGTCGAGAACCAGAATACATCACGGGCGATTCGAACCACGACGGCATCTTCAATTCGACCGACTTGCTGGTCGTGTTCCAAGCTGGCGAATACGAAGATGGCGTTGCGAACAACTCTACGTTTGAAGAAGGTGACTGGAATGGCGACGGCGACTTCAACTCGTCTGACTTAGTGCTGGCCCTTCAAGCCGGTACGTTTGTTCCGACTGCACTGGACGACGATGAATAGCCACAAAAGGGCCAATCTGCCGCGGCCACAGACAAGCATTTGAAACTTCGTTTCCTGCCGGACAAGCAGGCCAAAGAGAGGCTGTTCTATTGTCTATTGGGTTCGCGTTTTCTTCTTGCTGACTTCAAAGCTTGCGATCATGTCGGACAAGCGACATGCGGCGAACACCAGACGCCAGCCGACATGGGACAGACGCTCGCGACATGGGGAGCTGCTCGATCGCATGCAGCACGGAAAACTTAAACGGGACGGACCTTCATCAGTCCCGTCGATGCGGTCGTCAAGGTTGTGATTGGTCCGTCACTTATCGAAGTATTTCTCCATAAAGGCGAAAACATGCCGAGGCTCCAGTGTGCCGATCAGTGAACCGCCGACGCCTAACACGGGAACATGCCTGTGACCAGCAACTGCAATAGATGCGATCGCAGCGGCCGAAGGGTCTGAGTCATAGACCACTGCCGGGTCTGCCGTCATTACTTCCGAAATAGCATGGTCAGCCACTCGCTCATATTGTTCTGCCACATTATCTAATACGTCTCGTTCTGTGAAGATTCCAATGACGCAGCCCTGTTGGTCAACCACCAACAAACTAGCCAAATTGCCCTGGGCCATTTTCTGAACGGCATCGCGAACCGTGTCGGTCGGACTAATCCGCTGCGCCGGCTGCGGAGGAATTTGGCCAACCGTGCGTTCGACAAGTGCTTCCTGCAGCGAACTTTCGTATTCTTTGGGGTCGAAGTTTGCGAGTGGATCTTCGAATTTATCAGGATCGTGGGCCAAGAAATCGTTCATGACTAAGCTCCTTCCCGTGTTTTCATCTGCGGACTGCTCAAACGCTGGACGGCGATTTCGCGAGCAAAACATTCGCAGACAAATTCTGCCAATCCTCGCTGTCCTGTCAGTCCAACTAGTTGCTGTTGATCATCCACCACACAAACAAAGCGAGCACCTGATTGGACAGCGCTCCACACTTTCGCAATCGGATCATCAAGCTTGACGACATGAAATTCAGGGTCGGCACAAGCACTGACTGCAGTGCTGTCCAGCGGTACCGATTTCTCCAGCAGTCCAACCACAGCGTGTTCAGTGAAAACACCTAACGGCTGTTGCTGGGGCCCCAGAATCACAGCACAGCCCAACGATTTGGTTCGCATTGCCGCAATGGCTGCTCGAACCAGAGTATGCGAATCCACCACCGCAGGCTCCTTTAGCGGTAGCGAACGTACCCGTTCTTCCTGCAGAAACTTCCGAAAGTTCATACTTTTGTCCTTTCCGGTCATGAAAGTCGAATCGCGTCCGCCTAGACGATGTCCTATTTCGCTCACTTGCAAAGTTTGCGCCAAGCCACGGGACAGGACTGCCTAGAGCTACAAACCCTTTGCATAGTGCACAAAGTTTTAAAACTCGCGCAAACGCACGGACGCGTACAAGACAGCAAATAGTGCTACTACGCACAATTCTGATTCACACGGGAACACTTTTTGAATCCCATGTGAGCCGGCAATGCCATGAAAGACCGCAACTGCTCGACAGCAATAGCAGCAATTCATGCCCAATGATCAAGCGATGACGGATTTATGGCTTCGGTCATCCGTATTTTCCGTTCCCAAAAGTTGCAAAATAGTAGTGTGATAATCCGTATCTGTTGCCGCTGTGCTCAATCCGGTTTGGAAATTGCCAGAGTTCGGTACAGCGTATGCTAAATTTCAAACGAACTATTTCAACACTCAGATAGTGGGTCCAGCATTGTCACCTATATCGTTTGCAATTTTCATTATTACATTGGTTGCCCTTACAGGACTGGCCCTCGGAAGTTTGCGATTTCGCGGAGTGGGGATCGGTACCGCTGGCGTTCTTTTTACGGGGCTTATCTTCGGGAACCTGGGGGCCACCATCGACCATGGAATCGCAGACTTCGCTAAAGAATTTGGATTGATTCTATTTGTCTCTACAATCGGATTACAGTTAGGCCCCGGGATCGTTCAGCTATGGAAGCGTCAAGGGCTAAGATTGAATGCATTGGCCGTGGGTGTGGTTGCGCAGGGGACGCTACTTGTCATTTTGTTTCTATTCGCATTGAAATTACCCGTCGTCACCGCCGCCGGGCTCTTTAGCGGGGCGACTACAAATACACCTTCTTTAGGAGCTGCCGAACAAGCTGCGTCCATGGTGTATGCGAACCAACCCGACGTGCAACTCGGTTCGTTAACCGCCGCTTATGCCGTGGCGTATCCGGGCGGCATTGTGGGAATTATCGCCGCGATGTTGATCATTCGTCGAATATTCCAAATTGATGTAAATGAAGAAACACGTCGTTTGGAACTGGAAGAGTCCATCCTGAACGAACCGATCGAACGCCGTGCAATTGTGGTAGACAACCGACATTTTCGCAGCGTTCCGTTCAATCAAATTCCAGGAATTGAAGAGACGCGAGTTCGTTTGTCGCGGATCTTACGCGCGAATGAAGGAATTGTCCATCCAGCCAACGAACAAACCTGTCTTCAGGAAAAAGACGTCATTCAAGTGGTTGGACCTCGCAGCGGCCTAGATCGCTTTACACCAGTCATCGGTCATCCCAGTGAAATTGATCTCATGAGCAGCGCTGGCGATGCAGACTTTCGTCGAATTTGTGTCACCGACGCACAGGCGCTAAACAAGACGTTGCGAGAGTTATCACTTGATAACATGTTCAACGCCACGATCACTCGAGTCAACCGAACGGGCATAGAAATGCCGGCTCGCGCCTCCACAAAACTGCACTACGGTGATACAGTCCAAGTGGTTGGTGATCGACTCTCGCTGGATCGAGTTGCCAAGTTTTTGGGAGACTCCAGCAAGTCCCTTTCCGAAACTCGCTTTATGCCGTTGTTTGTCTGTATCGCGCTCGGGATCATCATCGGGATGACACCCGTTCCCATTCCAGGCATTCCGTTTCCTGTTCGATTGGGATTGGCAGGGGGACCGTTGATTGCGGCTATCGTCTTCAGTCTGGTCGGCAGTGTAGGAAACTTTGTGTGGTACATCCCAGCGTCGGCAAATCGAGCGATGCGGGAATTGGGAATCATTTTATTTTTGGCGTGTGCAGGTCTAAGTGCTGGCCCGGCCTTCTTTCAAGCGGCGACCAGTGCTGACGGCCTAAAATGGATGATGGCTGGGATTGTGATAACCATGGTGCCACTCGTTACCACCGGCATAATCGCTCGATTCTTCGGTAAGCTAAACTATCTGACCATTTGCGGAATCATTGCTGGCAGCATGACCGATCCGCCGGCATTAGCCTTTGCTAATTCGCAAGGAGAATCAGAAGCGAGTTCGACAGCCTATGCAGCGGTCTATCCATTAACCATGATCCTGCGCATTATCGCAGCTCAGACGATTGTCTTTTTCTTTGCATAACGGCAATTGTTTTTGCGAACGCTCCGACACTCAATAAACAAGATTCATTCCAAACACCAAGCTATCTTGCGCAACATTGCGATCGCTGGCAGTGGTAATCCCCAACAGCGGAGCAAACCCCGTGCTGCGAACGTATTCCAGTGACGCGAAGGCCGAAGGATGGAGCCACGCGCCGTAACCGACCACTAACTGACGATTGAATTCGAATTCGCTGCCACTGGGCCCCTGCCGCCCTTCGCTCCAACTGACACTTACGCGACTCGGGAACGCCGTCGCCAAACTCCAAGCCGCTTCGGCTCGGTAAGCAGAAACGCGTTCGTTTGTAACAGGCCATGGTTCGATCGTAGACACAAATTCGCCCGCCAATGATAAGCGACCGATGTCCAAGCGAAAGTTGACGTCCCAAGCGCTGTTAAAGAAATCGCCAAACTGATTTGTGTCCAAGTGTTCGGCTGCCAGGCCATCGTAAATGGTTCCTCGTAGAAATCCACCGCCCAAACGAAGCTGACATGTTTCGGCGTTCCCCAGCGTCACGGCCGCATTGGCCACAAAGTTGTTCAGCGTTCCTCGCGACGTCGAATCGGCCACTCGAATTCCTCGACCACCATTGATCCCGGCAAACGTCAAGTCAAACATATCATCGTGGTACCCCACTCCAACTCCTTCGGCCAGCGCAGAAAAATAGTGCCACACCGCCGATTGCGTGAAGGGACTGAGCGTACTCATGTCGCCAAACCCGACGTTCTTTTTGCCGATGTAGGCATACCAGGGCGCGACGTCCAAGTTGCCAAAGACAGCATACGCTTGTCGAACCTGCAGGCTCCCTTGATCGAAACTATCAAACGTAAACACGTCTGAAAACAAGAGTTCACCGTAGACCGTAGCCCACGGCGTGACGCCCGCCGTAATGTGCGAATTCGCTTGAAGTAGCCGAGCGTCCGTGGCGACGTCACCGGTAAAATCAGTCGGAAAGCGTCCTAGATAGGGAAATTTGTCGGCCGTGTTTGTGCTGGCGGCCAAGAACGAAAGTCTCGCTTGCCCGCCGGTTAACACAAAGCGGTCATGCCAGGATCGAGCGGACCGTTCTTGCAGGATCGTTAGTTCCTTGTCGGTCTGACGATTCTGAAAATCTAACAGCTGGTAGCTCCACGGCGTCGCCAGTCGTAGCCAACCGCTCGAAACATACGTCACATCCGTTGTCGTCACGTGAGGGTGGTCGTACGGTTCAAACGACGGAGCATATTCCGGCAAGTCAAAGGCTGACAACGAACCTCCCGAACAAACAGCCACAATCACCCTGGTTAGCAGTGACACAATTCTGCGAGCGATTTTGTTATCCATCATCTCAGCCGGCCTCATATCGAATACGCTTTTGATATCAAGGCTATCGGGCCTCGCCAGCTAGCAACTGCTGTCATACTGACACCAAGACAATGTAAGCGCGAACGAATCACGCTAAAAACGACACATTCTACCAGAGCCGCGCAAGCCTCCTGTCGGTCGCATCGACGGAATCGACAGGACCAATTTGAAACGCACGGTCGATCGTCTCGGCGGAATAAGCAGATCTCTGGAAAACCGCCACCAAATCGGCCGAATCAAATCGACCGTCAAAGTTCCAATCGCCGGCAGACCACGCCACATCGGTGGCAGGCACATTGTATTGATTCGCCTGAAAGACTTGCACCAAATCAGACGAATTGAACACCCCGTCCAGGTTAGCATCTCCCAGTGGAATCTCCAGGATGCGTTCGACAAATAGAATTCCGTCCGTCACCGAAACATGGCCATCGGAATTGAGATCGAAGCGGAAATCTCGCGGCCCGTCTGGCGTTTGAATTGCCGCTTGGATCTGGCTCAGATCGATCGCATCGATCACTTGGTTGCGATCAAAATCACCAACTTGAAACGTCGCCTCACCGTAGAACAGTTGATGAGATTGATGATTGGTCAGGATCACATCCGTGACAAAATCTCCGTTGACGTCCGCCGTTAACGCAGACGACCAATCGCCTCGTTGATAGTTGGCCCACGGTGAATTTTGACTTATGATCTGCCGTGCACCAAACTGGCCATTGGCCAGTTGTGTCAACCAATACGCAGACGGCGTAGCATATTGATTGTCTCGTTCCACCACCAACCAATCCAAGTCACCGTCGGCATCCATGTCCGCAACGTTCGCTACAAACGAACCGTCCGTTTCCCATATTTGCGACGCAAACTGACCGTCACCAAGATTGCGAAACAACTGCAACGACGTCCCCGCATACAACACGTCGTTGCGTCCATCGGCATCGAGATCGACGATTTGAACTTCACCTCCAGTAACGATTCCCAGCGACTGAGGAGCTTGGAGTTGCTGATTATGAATCGGCGACCAAGCTAGATTGGCGTCGGCATTAAGAGAATCAAAATAGGCTATGTCATCAATGCCGTCGCCGTCGAGATCACCGAGTGCAAACCGAGGCAGTTCGAATAGGCCGAGCGAACCGAGCGACAAGTGTTCGAAACTTGTGGGCGTCTTGTGAAACGCATCGACAATAGCTTCGTTGCGACTGTCCATTCGAACAACAACGATCTCGGTTCGACCATCTCCATTCACGTCGCCCACGCCAAAATCGATTGCCGAATCGGTGATCGTTTGTGCCGACTGGAATTGACCATCATTTCGGTTTTCCAGCCAAACGAGCGGCCCCGTTTGACCGCCGCTTCCAAATCGTTGGTCTTGGTGCAACGCCACCACGTCTTGATCTCCGTCACGGTCTACGTCCCACACCAAGATTTTACCAAATGATCCGACAGAGATCGGCTGAAAGTCGGACCCCAATGGATTCGACGGAACGGAAGTCCATTGCAATACACCGTTGTTGGACGAAATCAGATCCAACTGCCCGTCGTTGTTCAAGTCGCCCACGCGAAGCTGCCCTAGATGGCTGCCCATCATATCCAGCGGCACTGTCTCAAATTGCTGCTGTTGCTGTGAGGAAAGAAAAATCTGCCGGCCGTTGGTGGATAAGGCGTCAATAGTACCGTTGGCATCGGCATCTCCAAAGACCAGACCCCGGCTTGGCGTGATCTCGGCGGGCAAACCGAATTGGCCGTTGTCGTTCAGGTAGACCACGGCCAGACGGTCATTCCAAGTAGCAACATCAAAGTCTCCATCCGCATCGATATCTTCAACTCGCAGCCGTGCCCAAGGAAACAAATGGTCTGACTGGAACAATGCTGCGCCGTCTCCAAGATCACCTTGCTGGTTGCTAAACAGCAATACTTGCTGACCGGCGACTGACACAAAGTCGTCATCTCCGTCAAGATCCCAATCAACAGCAACGGCGTCGGCAAACGCAATACTGCTAGTGATTTCCAGCAGCGTGCTGAAGCCTCCGGTGCCATCATTTGGCAAATAGCCGGGCTGCCCTGATCCGAATTGAAAACCAACTACATCTGCTGCACCGTCGCCGTTAACGTCCGCCAGCATTTGCGGGAACAAGCCTAACTCGACGGCCGGAATCCGGTGACTAGTCGCAAAGCGATTTGCATCAGGCGTGTTTTCAAACCACTGGTAAACATCTTCTTCTTCGTCCAAGACAAGAAGATCCAAATCTCCGTCGCGGTCCAAATCGTTCAATTCGATATGCAAACCGTCTTCGTCGCCGACGGTATAGATGGTTCGCTGCAGAAAGGCCCCACGGCCGTCGAAGTTTTCGTACCAGACAGCGGCTCCTTCATCGTCCGTTCCGGTCACCAAGTCTTGATCGCCATCTCCGTCCAGATCGGCAACCAAAATGTCTTGAAGGTCATCAATTCTGTAGTCGGAAATCTGAATTTCGGGTCCATATTTGCCCTGGCCCAGATTCCTTCGCCAGAACAGCATGTCTGAATCGGCATCCACAAAGAGCAAGTCGGACTGCTGGTCGCCGTCGAGATCGCCGAGTTGCAATTCGGAAATATCGGTCGAAAAACGAACCGCGTTTTGATGGTAATAGGCAACGTTGGCCGAATCTTGAAATCGTAGCGTCAGCGCACGTCGATCGGGCGAAAGATGAACCATATCCAGCTTTCCGTCCGCATTCCAATCCGCGAATGCCACTTCGCCTCGTTCTGCTAACGTGGCAGGACGTCCGAACGAACCATCTGGCGACATGGACGCGCTGGTGAGGCCTTGGTTCTGGTTCGCGATAAATTCTAGGTGGCCGTTACCATCGAGATCCACGAATTGGCCGGCGGTAGGTACAGAACGAGCTAGGAGTTGATCGGTTGCCGAGTCAAATTCGTACAGCCAAGATCTGTCGCCCAGTGTGATGATGATTGATTCTTCTGACGCCAAACTGGCCGAACCGGTGAATGTCTGGGCAATTGCAAACTGTTGGTTTCCAAGATTGCGAATCCAGTAGGCTTCATTCGAACCTTGAACGATCACGTCACCCAGCCCATCGCCATCTAGATCGGCCGAAAAGGCATCAGTGATGTTGTCCGGAATATTGGCGATTTGCTTGATCCAAGGAAACGCGCCCTGGCCGTCATTGAACCACGCGTATAATTCGCCAAACCGATAACCGATAACGTCGGCAACTCCGTCCGAATTCAGTTCGGCAAACTTCGCAATCACAGAACTGCTCAGCGGCAACTGCTTCTGCGCGAATTCGGTCGAGGTCTGTTGAGTCAAAATGGTAACCGACCGATCGGTTTCGCGAACCACAAGAACGTCGCCATCACCATCACGGTCAATGTCGGCGACGGACAATCGGTTCGCTCCATCTGGCCAGCTGGCAATCACATTGGAAGTGCCGTCCCAATTTGGCGACGCTGGGTTCTTTATCCAGATGACGTCGGTGCCGTGAATGGCAATCAGGTCGTCAAGGTGATCGTCGTCCATATCGAAAACTTGAAAGCCTCGAACCACGTCGTTGTCGACTGACATCACCGGCTGGCCTCGTTCCAAATTCAACCAGCGCAATTCCAGTTGGTACCAGCCAGTGGCTTGTATCGAGTCACCCGAAGGTGAATACGTTGTTGGACCGGCACCCAATAGTTCCAGGCGTCCGCTGCCATCACGATCCACGGCTAATTGCGGCCCATCGCCAGTCCGGTAGGTCTCAGTCAACGCGTATTGGCCGTTGTCATCTTGTTGGGCCACCCAGATTCCACCGTGGCTGGAAATGATTTCCAACACTCCATCGGAATCTAAATCCGCAATTTCAAAATTCGGCCCAATTGGTGCGGCTGCAATTTCTTGAAACGCGTTCGCAAAACCTCGATTCTGATAAATCGGCCCCGCCACAATGTCGGTCCAGCCGTCTCGGTTCATGTCAGCCAGAGCCAACCCTTTGAAGCCGTCACCCAGCGAAGTCGATATGACTCGACCGCCGACAAAGCCACCTGTTCCGTCGTTCTTGTACAACTGAATGCCCAGCGACGTGGTGATCACGACGTCCACGTCCTGATCTTGATCCATGTCCGCCACTTCAATTTGTTGCGAACTATAGAGGCCCGCATCGATGTGTCGAGGTTCGGAAAAGCCAGCGTCGCCCAGATTCTCGTACCATACAGCGGCTTGTTCGAAGGCAATCGTACCGGTTCGAGCCAACGCAGCGATATCTTGGTCGCCATCTCCATCCAGATCGGCCAGTTGGAAATGGTTCACTCGACTACGTCCATCGAAAACGGCCGCATCACCAAATGTTCCTTGCGAATCCAGGTTTTCATACCACAGCAGCGAGTGATCTCGGTAGGACGAACCCAGCACATCCAGATCCCCATCACCGTCGACGTCGCCCACGCGAACGTAGCGCAGACGAATCGGTTGTGAATCGATCATGTGAATCGCCTTGTCGTCTGGCGTGGTGGATGCGGACTGCCAGACTAGACCGTCTGCAGTGGACATGACAACGTCAATCTGATCATTTCCGTCCAAATCTCCTGCATCCCAAAAACTCGCGTCCAGGTTAACAGGCTCAAAACTCGCGGACAGCCGTCGTTGATTTTGGTACGCGACCAACGTAGATGCGTTGTTCGCATCTTCCCAAAGCAACAGATCCAGGCCGCCGTTTTGATCTAAGTCTGCGACATGCAGTTCGTTGTCGGTCTGTTGACTGGCCCGTATGGATTGAATTTCAACATAGGATCGATCGCCGAACGGATCGGTCAACGATTCGGCAATCACAAAACTCTGTTGCCCGGAACGAAAAACCAGATCCAAATCGCCGTCGATATCAAAGTCGTGAAGTTGCAGCGAATCGATTGAGGATTGGCCGGTCACGATGGTTCGATCTAACGCAAATTGTTGTGTCGTGTCAGACCATTCCCAAGCTTGAATTTCGCCATCAACGACGACAACTACTTCGTCCTGACCGTCGTCGTCTTCATCGGCGACGTGGAATTCGGCGGCTTGCGGAATGTATCCGGCAAATATTGGAGCGGTAAAACCAGTGTCCGTCGCATTTCGGTTGATTCGAAGTAGGTCACCGGTCTGGTTCGAAACCCATAGCCCTTGATTGCCGGCGAAGAGGCCGACGCGAATCTCCGACACGTTGCCTGGCACTGAAATCGTCTCGTCAATCGCCAGCGAATGATCGGGCTGCCAGCTGAGCACCGCGATATCTGACGAACCATGTTGGACAACCATTCGGGTCGTTCCATCTGCGGTAAACAGAGCGTTACGTCCCAGCGGTTCGGTCGTACGCCAATTCGCTGCCAGATAGAACGACGCTTCCGAGTCGTCTTGCATGAATACCGAAATCTGACGATCCGACACCGCGATGACGTCCAGCGTTTGATTTCCATCAACGTCGACCGCCAGTAATGAATGAACATTGGGCTGGTTGGCAATCAGACGACCGTCCCGAAACTGGCCAAAGCCGTTGTTGGCGAACCAGGAAATCCTCCCGGAATTGGCTTGCGCCATCACAACGTCTAACGAATCATCCCGGTTCAGATCGGCCGTGATGACTTGTGCGTCGGCCTTGGACGACAGTAACGTATTGTTTCCTTCAAACTGAAACGCTGTCAGCAAGCGACGACTTTCCAACCACTCCACGATCGATTTCCGGTTGCAGCTCATCCGTCGGCTCCTTTCCAGATAGTGTTTTACATTATTACTATTCACTTTCGATTACAAACGCCAGCAGGTTCCTGCAGCGATTGGCTTCCGCATTGACCTAGATTTTTACCCACTATGGTAACTTATTTGTGACTTGCCTTTTCTTAGACGTTGCGAGCAATTCATAGCCCAAAACGTAAGTGAGGGAGAATTGAATGTTTCTTTGGTCACTCGCTGACGCTTTTTGAAGTTGCGCTTCTTCATAGCCCGAAACGCAAGTGAGGGAAAATTGAGCGATTCTGCAGTCCCCTCGCACACGCTTTTTGAAGTTGCGCTTTTTCATAGCCCGAAACGTAAGTGAGGGAAAACGGAGTGTTTCTCTGGTCCCTTGCTAACGCGTCGGGCTAAGAAATTCTGCCGAGA
>JAGQOZ010000998.1 GCA_020426955.1 Planctomycetales bacterium | reverse complement strand
GACAACGACATCAGCGAGCACGTGGCCTTACGCGTCTAACGTGATTGAATGGAGTTGACGCCGTGATTCGGAAAACGCTATGTTAGGTCGCGTATTCTGATTTCGTGAAATCGGCTATGCTTTCGGTCCCGCACTTTTTCTCACGGATGTATGGGCCACATGGCTCGGGCAAAAAAAACACTCTAAGCGACTTGGTGCACTGTGTGTGGTACCCAGGTTGCGGCTTGCCGGGCATGAACGCGTGTGTTCAGGTTAGCCACAAGAAGCAGTGAAAGCCAAGCGGTTGCTTGCAACCGGGGACGCGCTGCTACGACCGGCAGTCACTATCAGTCTTCAAATAACAGATTTTGAATCAAGCACTTTGGATGGCGTCGCTGAAAACGCTGTCTCGCGCTTGTCGTCACGTCTTTCGGTATTTCAAGGATCCGCAGTTTCGGCAGCGTAAGCGAATCCAGTACTCGATCGTTTATGGCAATTCCGACTATTAGGTCACGCAGTACCGGTGGCCGAAACTCTGATAAGTCAACTCCGACAAGTGGTTCGTCTGCAAACACAGGATGCCCCGAAATCGAGAGATACTGGAGATTCGGTAGGGCACCAATTTCCGAGTAATTTGTACACGCCGAATGTCGAATTTCTAGATATTGCAAACTAGGGTGATAGTCCGAAACGCGATAAGCTTGAAACGTTATGTTCGAAGCCGACAGGTCGAGCATCTTTAGTTCTTTCGAATGCTGTACTCCTAGTGACAGCAACTCCGTGTCGTCCAATTGCGAGTAAGGTAGTCGTAGCTTAATCAATTTGTCCGAAGAAAATCGCGTTTTCTTGTACCATTTGTCATCCAACGAGCACGTAAGCTCTTCCAGGTTTGGCGCAATTGGCAATAGCTTCGGAATCACCAAACTATCTCCCGAGAGGGAACGCAGCTTTGGATACGTGTTGCCGACGAGAAGGTCCCTTTGAGAACCTTCTGCCCTAAATGTGTATATTTGTTCATTCAGAACTATCTCGTCGAGCGCGCCAGAACAGAGTTCGAGGCTAAGATCTTCGAGGTGTTTCATATTCTGGATAGATACGGCCATTTCTGAGGTAATGCTGCAACTTGACAACCTTAGCTTTCTTACATCGCACATTGTCTCAAGTGCCTCGGCAGCCGTGATCTGGCGATCGCGTTCCGCCCAATCGCCAACACTTGCAATGCTTAATTCATCGGGACGAGGATAGGCTCCAAATACATAGCGTAGCACGCTGGAACGAGGAGCAACCGTCTCGTCGAAGGCGATGAATCCAAGCCATTCGTTCTGCATCGTTCGCTGTACAGACAACAATTCGTCCCAACATCGACGACGATATTCGCAATAGCCCAGCCAAATGGCGATGAGCGTCACCGCAAATGTTCGAAGCTTACACTGCGTGCGTCGGGCTACCATCCCAATCCCTCAAACTACTGGTCTTGAATGGATTCAGTGGTCGGCAATTGGGGCGTCGCTTGATCA
>JAGQOZ010000997.1 GCA_020426955.1 Planctomycetales bacterium | reverse complement strand
TTTTAAAGTATACGGTAAGTAAAAAGTTGCTTACACTCTGATTCTCTTAGCCTCTGAAGTCAAGACCAGCTACAAAGTTTCAATTTCGAAAAGGTTTATTCTCAGTTTAGCGAATTAAGCTTTTATAGCTAATTCTCTCGTAGCCATTATGTTGCCCTTACTCAAGGGCTAAGTACCTCCAACGGGTTGCCATCTGTACGTGAAACGCAAGTATTAATCTGGTAAAGGACTTGCTGAGAATGCTAAGTTTCCCGAAAACAGTACTCGAGCTCTATGAAACGGTATTTCCGGACCCACAAGCATCGAAGTAGAGAAAACTAAAGGACATGCCCCTGGAGATAGGCGAGTAAGTAGGAACTTATGCTGAGGGATTGGATTACCTATTTGCTGGAAAGTACCTAAGGAGATGGGATCATGTAGGCTTGGGTAATCATCTCCATTGTAAAAAAACACCCGTCGGTTTATTGACAGGTGTTTTTTTAGAGCTATTGGATGGTACTTAGTTAGCTAATTCGAGCGTCCATTTCTGATTATTGCCGCCAGTGCAAGACCATTGGTGAACGTTAGCACCATCAGCTGTTGAAATCCCAGCAACATCTAAACATTTGTTACTGTGAACAGCTTTTAGTTCAAAACTGCCGTTGTCTGAGTTAACAAGCTTCCATTTCTGATTGTTAGCACCAACATAATCCCACTGATGAACATTGGCACCATCTGAAGAGGAACCCCCTGCAACATCCAAGGCTTTGCCACTGTTAACATTGATAAGCTTGTAATAATCACCCTCAGGAATAAGTTTCCAACGTTGGTTGCTGGATTTGGTGCAGCCCCACTGCTGAACATTGCCACCATTGCTGGTGTTCCAACCATCTACTTCTAAACACTTAGGGCTATTGACACTTTTAAGGATATATTCAGGTTCCGTAAAGCCAGGAATGCTGCGAAGTAGCTTTTCAACATTAAGAAGCCTAGCACCACCAACCCCTGGGTTAAGATCGACTACACTCCAATCCATACTGCTCCAGAAGAAATCAGGCAAAAGGTTACGGTCCATAGAACCTGGCATTTCACTTAAGGCTAAGGCAGCAGCTCCGGTAAACATAGGCGCAGCAAAAGACGTACCTTTAACAACCACACTCTGATTACCAGGGTGAGCAGCCACAATACCATTACCTGGTGCAACACCATATAAATGGTAGCCATAAGAGGTAAAGCTAGAGAGCTTGTTATTACTATCTACACTGCCAATCCCTAAGGTTTTACGGTACGTATTTGAGACCCATGAGTACTTACCGGGATAGGTCATAGTTTCCAATCCACTGTTGTTACCTGAAGAGGCAAAGATCATAATGTTTTTTGAATTTGCGTAGGCAGCCATTTGAGAGAGAGCGTAGTCATCCATTTCACTACCAAGTGAAATGTTGATAATATTTGCACCTTTATCGACAGCGCGTTGAATGGCTTTAACCACCATATCGGTGTCACCTTTGCCATCAGCATCAAG
>JAGQOZ010000996.1 GCA_020426955.1 Planctomycetales bacterium | reverse complement strand
AGCGTACTGTGATCGGGAGTGCGATCGCCTGGAGCGAATCCCAGAAACCGGGCCAACGATCGGCTGTCAGCACAACGCCAGGCGATTCCTCGCTGGCTGGAGATGTCCTCAAAGTAGCCCACGAAGATCATGCGGAAGTAGACGCCCGGTGCCAGACCCTTACGGCCTGTCTTGCGATAATGAGGTTCGGCCGCCTCCTCCAGTCTCCGATCGAAGTCAATCTTCGCCAGCACGTCATTGAGACGCTCGTAGAACACATTCCGCGGTCCATGGCCTAACTTGTCGGCTGGTACCCAAAATGTCTGCTGCTGCGATTCACGTCGACGACCAAGACCCATGCGCTGCCTCCCTTCGCGATCCGCCAAGGATAGCGCCACACTTCGCGAAAATCAACAGGCTGCTAAGGATGCATGACGGCGACGGCCAGCGTTGCACACAGCATCTACCGAATTGATTATCTCAATGACGGTAGCGGAATCGACAGCGAACCATCTTCCGTCGCATGCATATGGATCGGCTCTTGGTTACAGTTGTGATCGTCCCAACAATCACGGTCGTTAAATGGGGCGCGTCGCATAATCATTCTAGCCGATCCCCACCCGGCGGACGATGGAAGACGCGACGTACGTACATGTGATGGTTTTGTCTCGTGACTAACAACTGATTCGAAGGCTCGCTATTGCCGTACACTTGGGATTTGTCGAACGCCACGCCATCCCACCAACGCAAGTCGGCGGCAAAGGCGGTAGATTGGCGGACGTCACACTTTCGCAATCCACGCTGATTGATGAACCGATAGTACTCCACATCTTCGACGGCGATTTCCGCGAGGATTATCGACGCACCATCATCATTAAAGCCTTGGATCACTCTACGAACGTCGCCTCGTAAATCACTGCCTGTACCGACGACGTATTCAATGCTAGGACCGCGCGGCACCAAGACTGCGATGCTCAACAAAAACAACACGGTCAGTCCGGCGACGATCAGCAAGATTGCACGCTTCACACGGATTTGACGCCCGTTCGGCATGATGGTTGACCGGAACCGATTTGTAATAGGCGTGTGTCACAGACGGTCCGTTTTTGGAACACTTCTACGCCTATGGTGTACCTGTCTGATTGAGTACGTTAACGCCGCAAATCCCAAACACAATCGCAAGCACAAGAATTACAAACCCCAACGCGTTTCCTGGCCAAACTGTTAGGCCAACCCTGATTCCCTCGACTGGGCCGAGTCGGTATAGAAGTTCGACCCACCCACCGACAGAGAGAATCAGGAGTATGGCAGCAAGAAACAATGATGCTGTCGCAACTGCTTTCATGTTCTATTCTTGCTGGTTGTAGGTGGTTAGAGACAGACCACTCCGAACGGCTCTCCGGCCAACGTGTTCCTGTACGGTCCATTCATGACGCAAATCATAAATCAAACCCGATTCCAACGAGTTGTTGACTCACTCATCATTGCGGCAAGGACGAACAACAAAGCCGTTGATGGTTCTGGCACGGCGGAA
>JAGQOZ010000995.1 GCA_020426955.1 Planctomycetales bacterium | reverse complement strand
TTGTGCAAGCTATCAACGAAAAAACGACCCAATTCAGTCGCCGCATTCTCAATCCCATTTGATGAACCTTTTGTCTGCGATGTGTTTAACCATGGAATACTGAATTCAAACTCCAGATTCGCGGCACGGCTAGCCGGTGTGTACTTGTGCGCCACGAGTTTGCCTAGATCGTTGTGGTACCAAGCAAAGGAGCCCCAACAAGAAAGGTGTAAGTCCGGTTGGTTCCGGGACAACGTTTGCAGATGGCCTTGGACCCTGGTCGTATCCTCCTTGCGAAAATGCGGCTATC
Organism: Planctomycetales bacterium; assembly: GCA_020426955.1. Lineage (GTDB taxonomy): Bacteria > Planctomycetota > Planctomycetia > Pirellulales > Pirellulaceae > JAGQOZ01. The sequence goes on along the minus strand of JAGQOZ010000995.1, from coordinate 1,291 downwards.
AGGTCTGCAGAGTCGAATTCGCCATCACTGTTCCAGTCGCCCTCGGCCCAGCCTGAATTGAGCAAAACTCCATCTTCGTATTGTGCCGCCGCGAAGACTAACACCAAGTCAGCCGAGTCAAACACTCCATCGAGATTCGAATCGCCGATATACGAATTCATGTATGCCGAATCTGAAATCCACAACTCGCTGTCCAATTCGTTGACGAGGTTGTCGGAGTTTAGGTCGAGCGATTCGTCGTATTCGTTGGCGAGATTGCTGGAAGTAATCAGATTGACATCATCGGCGCTGCAGCGCCCGTCTTGGTTCAGATCACATGGAAGAGGTGACCGTGCTGGAAGCGTTGTTTCTCGCGAGAGAACCAAGGCCGCTGCCCAATGCGCTTCGTCAATCAGGTGAGGCCATGCATATTGGCGAGGAATGGCCGGAGTGGTCAGTCCAAATTGATTGATGCCTTCGTCAGCCCGGTAGACAGCACGCGGTGCTTGTACTGATGGGTTTTCATTTAGGGCCTTGCAGATAAATAAACCTGTCCCGATTTCGTGAGAATTAATCGTGCTTCCAAATTCAAAGATGTAGTCGCCTTTCGGAATCAGCGGATAAGAATTCTCGAAGTTAACTTTGGCTTCATAACCCTTGGTTTCTTCTTCCTCCCCATCTACGTGGCATGTAGATACGAGGTGGTTGTCATTCGGCACAATGTAACTTCCGATACTGACATAGTCATCAGCCGGTATGTTGTAAAACTCTTGCCCCAGTGACTCGAAAGAGTGGCCAGAGTCATTGCCCGAGTCTGCGTCCGGTGAATACGCCTCAAGCGTGTAAACGCCGGTGCCAACCTTTTGTCTACTGTAGTCAAAACGCCCCAGCACATTCGCCGCAAAAACTGGTGCCCCGACAAAATGAAGCTCTACGGGCCGGGTCGTTCCATCAAAAGACACTAAGAAGCCAGGCGTTCCCGGACTAGGCTCGGAAGTCGCCATTTCCTCCACACCCAGTCCCGCAATCACCGTATCTGGGTGCTTGTAGATATTGCTGCCGCCGTAGTAAAAACGATTGTCTAAGAGGGTCGATTGGTCGACGTAGCTCATCTCAATAGCGGTAACTTCCCTTGCCGATTCGCTAACGAGTGCAAGAACTCTTCCGTTTCCGGATGTGACCATGCCGCCACTCAAGTAGCCAATCGATTCGAGGACACTCGTCGTTGCATCTTGGCTGCCAGCAAAACCAAACTCTGCAAGCTTTTCTGCCAAGTTGTCACCGTGAGCAAGAATCAACGCATTGTCATAGT
>JAGQOZ010000994.1 GCA_020426955.1 Planctomycetales bacterium | reverse complement strand
AACGTCCATTGCAGTGAGTCACTGGTTCGGCTGGTAGCCAACCTGGAAGGCATTCCCAAGAGTGAACTTGGCAAGAAAGGTCGTAGCGGAATTCTCAAGTCGGTTGCCACGCGGCGCAAGTTTCTTTCCGATGCAAGTCACCGCGTCAGTTTCGTGTACACACCGAAACACTCTTCCTGGCTCAATCAGATCGAAACGATTTTCGGGATCATCAATCGACGGGCGATCAAGCGTGGCGACTTTCCATCGGTGGCAGCCTTGCAGCAAAGGCTGACCGAATTTATTGCGTACTTCAATGAAACGTTTGCCAAGCCTTTCAACTGGACATACACCGGACGACCGAATCAAACCTCCGCAGTCGAGAAGCCCAAAACATGGAGACAGCTTTGGCAATCTAAAAAGAATGCGCAAATTCACGCCTTGGTGGCGTGATACTTACTGGTTTCGGGTCTAGCGAATCAACCTTCGTCTGCTAGCCCCATCCTTGCTCGCAACGTCAGCTTTGTTGCACATGCAGTACGCAGACATCCGGCATTCAAACCCTGCCATCAACACCGACGACACACGAATCGATAGCTGTAGAATGGGATAGAGGTTATCTGCCCACAACACTAAGCACCTAGTATCGACGACTACGCAAAATTCACTTGCCATTCGAAAGGGATCGCGTGTCAATTGCTCTTCCCTTAGCATTGTTGGCGTCAGCATTCTGTACGGCGGCCATCTTTTTTGGGGCACGCCACCGAATCGCTCGCTTGTCAGGATTTGGCTGCATTACAACAATACTTGCAGTTCCCTATGTCTTCGGGGCTCTATTCGCCGGGTGGGCCCTGTTTCTCATTTGGCTTGGCAGCTCGCAGGGAACGAACCTCTCCTATGACGACGCCAGGGGACGAGTGGGATTGGCGTTGCCCACAGCGGCAACCCAGATCGACTACTCGAAGCATTTCCACCAAAACTGCGACGTTGATTTTTCGATAGACGAACCAGGTTTCCTCGACTGGTGTGAAGCGCAGAACTGGCAAATAACCCCCATTAGCGAAGAAATCTACGTGGATCCCGTCAGGCCCTTGCCGGATGCAGAAACGACAGAGATTCTGGTCACGAATGGCTATTCGGCGGTTACCAACCTTGAAGAATCAATCGTCTATGACAAAGACACCCAGCGAACTTATTATCGCTTCAGTTCGTACTGATATCGTTTGCTGACTGACCAAACACCACCTCTGCCAACTTCGCATCCATTCCCGAATCCACGGAAGACCCAGCTCCTGCCGCGCCAAATACGGCTGCGAGTCTCATGCGTAACCCCTAAACACGCTTCCGCCTCCCCAACCAAAAAACCTGGGAGACCGAAGCTCCTGCTAAGCAACTACGTCTACGCCTTTCCAACCAAACTGGGCGTAGCAGTGCCCCGATTTCTCCGGGCTCGCTACAGGCTTCGGCCTCCATTGCAATGCGTTGTTTGTACTCGGCCGTGAACCGGCGTCGTTCCGGTTTCTGGACAACCTCGGGATTTTTCTGAACTTCTTTGTTGGTGCTTTCCGTCATGAAAACGCTCCGTGCCCTCAACTTTGAAAAA
>JAGQOZ010000993.1 GCA_020426955.1 Planctomycetales bacterium | reverse complement strand
CATTTCGTGCTGCCGACGCTACGAACGCGCTGTTGCCGAACGCCACCAGAATCAATTCGCGCCGACCTGATCACGCGCAGGCGGTGACTTGTATTGCGAAGTGTACTTCGCCAGTCACTGACGTTGGTTTTGAGCAACGTCTATTCGTTCTTGGCGAATCGATCCTGCAGCGACAGTACGCCCATTTCTTCTTCGCGAAGTCCTTCCATGGCGGCGACCGCTGCTTCGGCCGCTTGAATGGTGGTGATACAGGGAACGCCTTGTTGCACCGCTGCGGCGCGAATCCGGCCTTCGTCCGTACGAGCGCCTTTGCCGCTGGGCGTGTTCAGAATCAACGCCACTTGGCCGTCGATCAAGTAGTCCAACAAATTCGGGTGCCCTTCAATCAGCTTTTTTACTCGTTTGACCGGAATGCCTTTTTCTTCGATACAACGAGCGGTCCCGGACGTAGCGATCAGCTGATAACCCAACTTGTGAAGACGTTCTGCAAGGCCTGCAATTTGATCTTTGTGGCGTTCGGAAACGCTCATGAAAATCTGGCCTTCCGTGGGCAAATCGACTCCGGCCGCCAGCTGGCTTTTGGCAAACGCAATGCTGAATCGTTCGCTGATGCCCATTACTTCGCCCGTGCTGCGCATTTCCGGTCCCAACACGATGTCGACACCAGCAAACTTGCGGAACGGGAAAACGCTTTCCTTGATGGAGACGTGTGCGGGTAGCGGTTCGCGGTCTATGCCCAATTCTTTCAATGTCATGCCAGCCATGACCTTGGCGGCCAGTTTGGCCACGGGCATGCCGGTCGCTTTGGCGACGAACGGGACGGTTCGGCTGGCGCGAGGATTCACTTCCAGCACGTAGACGTTCATTTGGTTCGCCTCTTTCTTGACGGCGAATTGAATGTTCATCAGCCCCACCACTTTCAGCTGCAGCGCCAACGCGTGCGTGGCCTGACGAATTTCTTCAATCACATGCTGAGGCAAGCTGTAGCTGGGAATGGCACAAGCGGAATCGCCCGAATGGACGCCCGCTTCTTCAATGTGTTCCATGATGCCGGTTACGATTACTTGCGAACCATCACAAATGGCGTCCACATCGACTTCAATGGCGTCTTCCAAAAAGCGATCGATCAAGACCGGCTGGCCTTGTGCCACAATGAACGCTTCCGCCACGAATTGTTCGAACTGTGCGTTGTCGTAACAAATCTCCATCGCTCGACCACCTAGCACGTAACTGGGCCGCACCAGTGCCGGGAAGCCAACTTTGGTAGCTTCGTTTCGCGCCTGTGACATGTTTCTGGCAATCGCATTGGCTGGTTGCTTCAGTTTCAGAGTGTGCAACAGCTTCTGGAATTTTTCGCGATCTTCGGCTGCTTCAATCGTATCGACACTGGTGCCGATAATGGGGACGCCTTCGGTCGCTAGGCCTCGAGCTAAATTCAGGGGCGTCTGACCACCAAACTGCACAATCACGCCATCCTGTTGCACTCGATCCACAATGTTCAGCACATCTTCCGTGGTCAGTGGTTCAAAAAACAGCAGATCGCTGGTGTCGTAATCGGTACTGACGGTTTCCGGATTGGAATT
>JAGQOZ010000992.1 GCA_020426955.1 Planctomycetales bacterium | reverse complement strand
TGCAAACAAGAACCCTCAGGGCTTGAAGAGCATTGCCGACGCGACTCCGGGTTTTAGTTCCACGGTGGTGTTCGCAGAAGTAATGGTTTTCATCGCTTTGCTGACCGTCGGATTTGCCTACGCGTGGCGGAAAGGCGTGTTTCGATGGCGATAGAACTGCCGGAAAATGTTGTTATCAGTAAGTTGGATTCGCTGGGCAGTTGGTGTCGGAAGAACAGTCTATGGCCGATGCCTTTTGCGACGGCTTGTTGCGGCATCGAGCTGATGGCGACTGGCGCAAGCCGTCACGATCTGGCCCGGTTTGGCGCGGAAGTGTTTCGATTCAGCCCTCGTCAGTGCGATCTGATGATTGTGGCGGGGCGAGTTGCCATGAAGATGCTGCCCGTTCTACAACGCATTTGGCAGCAGATGCATGAACCGAAGTGGTGTATCTCGATGGGAGCTTGTGCATCAACCGGTGGCGTCTTCGATACCTATGCTGTGGTTCAGGGCATTGATCGATTTATTCCTGTCGACATGTACGTGCCAGGCTGTCCTCCTCGGCCCGAACAGTTGATCCAGGCAATCATCGACCTGCAAGACAAGATCCAAGCGGAAGGTACGATCGGCGGTCGTGAGTTCAATACGTTTGCTCGTCAGCAGCGAAAGCGAGCCTTGATGGAGTTGCCGATTATTCGCACTCCTCAGATCGTCTTGCCGAATCGACAGGGGAGCAACTGATCATGTCCTCTCTGTCGAAGGTCGTAGCATCGCTCAAAGAGCGTTTTTCGGAGGTAGCGGAAAGCGAATTTCGTGGCCTGACCCGCGTGGTCGTTCCGCAATCGCAGTGCTTCGAAGCATTGACTTGTTTGAAGGGTGAGTTCGGTTTCGACATGCTCGTCGATCTGACGTGCGTCGATTACTTGAATTTTCGCGACGCCACCGATCGATTCGGACTGGTGTACCTACTAGCGAGCACGGAAGACAACTTGCGTCTGACCGTTCGCGTGATGTTGAACGAGCCGGACTTAACCGTTCCTTCGGTAGTGCCATTGTGGGAGGGCGCGAACTGGATGGAACGCGAGGTTTGGGACATGTTCGGGATTCTCTTTGAAGGGCATCCCGATCTGCGACGGATCTTGCTGCCGGAGGAGTTTGAAGCACATCCGCTTCGCAAGGACTACCCGTTGCAAGGCCGCGGCGAGCGACATAACTTCCCCGTGCTGACGCGGGGCGAAGCGTAATTGGACATTGGTCATTCGAAATTGGTCATTAAAGCGAAAGCTTGAAATACATGGCGACCACCACCTCACCACCACGACCTGACTTTGCGAAGGACGCGCGCGAAGAGGACTATCTGTGGACGCTGAATTTCGGCCCACAGCATCCCGCGACGCACACCACGCTGCGAATCGTGCTGAAGTTGGATGGCGAACGAGTTGTCGATGCCGTTCCAGATATCGGCTATTTGCATTCGGGCTTCGAGAAGATCGGCGAGCACCTGGACTACAACCAGTATGTCACCGTAACCGACCGGATGAACTATATCTCGCCCATGGCGAACAATGTCGCCTGGCATCATGCCGTGGAAACTCTTCTTGGGATCGA
>JAGQOZ010000991.1 GCA_020426955.1 Planctomycetales bacterium | reverse complement strand
GTCAACTACAGGGGAAATACCGATGAAGCTCTCCGCCGCCCTGCTGGCAGGCATGCTCCTGCCGACTGTCCTCACCGCCCCGGCATTCGCCGCCGATCCCGAGTCGTGCAAGACCGTGCGCATGGCCCAGCCCGGCTGGAACGACCTCCTGCTCACCCATTCGATTGCCTCCGTGATCCTGAAGGAACTCGGCTACGAAGCGGAGAACTCGCTGCTCGGTCTCAACGTCATCTTCACCAGCCTCGAACAGAAGAATTTGGATGTCTACCTGGGCTTCTGGGACCCCGCCATGGCGCAGGACTATGGCCGCTTCCGGGACGAAGGCATCGTCGATACGGTCGGCGTCAATCTGGAAGGCGCCAAATACACCTTCGCGGCACCTACTTATGTCTGGGAAGCCGGCCTGAAGGACGTTCACGACCTGCACAAATATGCCGACAAGTTCGATCGCAAGATGTACGGCATCGAACCCGGTTCCAACCAGCCGATGCTGGACATGATCGCCGATCCCGACTTCAAGCTCGACGGCTGGGAAGTCGTCGAATCCTCCGAACAGGGCATGCTGACCCAGGTCGAACGCGCTATTCGCCGCAAGGAATGGATCCTTTTCCAGGGCTGGGCGCCGCACCCGATGAACGACAAATACGATTTCAAATACCTGACCGGCGGCGACGAGTTCTACGGCCCGGATTTCGGCGCCGCGACGGTCTCCACCGTGGTGCGCAAGGGCTATCAGGAAGAATGCCCTAACGTGACGCACCTGTTGAAGAACCTGAAGTTCGACGTTGTCATGGAAAACAAGGGCATCGGATATCTGACGGAAGACGACATGGAACCCGATGAGGCAGCCGCGAAAATCATCGCGGAGAACGCCGGCAAGCTCGACGCATGGCTTGATGGCGTCGAGACGGTGGACGGCAAGCCGGGCCTCCCGGTCGTGAAAGCCGGTCTCGGATTGTAAACGGATCTTGCCGCCCCTTCGGACGACACAATGATGCACAACGACGACTGGTCGGCGAGCAAATTCTTCGCCACGCTCGCCAATGGTGTCCGGCTGGCCTATGCCATCACCGGTGAGGCTAGCCTGCCGCCCCTGCTCCTGATCCACGGCCTGACCGACACGAGCCGAACATGGTCACTCTTCGCGGACTTCCTGCCCGGCTACCGCCTGATCATGCCCGATCTGCGTGGACATGGCGCTTCCTCGGCACCTCAAAACGGCTACTCACCGGCCTGCTTCGCCGAAGACATCAGCATGCTGCTCGACCAGATCGGCGTCGATCACTGCCCGGTCGTCGGTCATTCGCTGGGTGGCATGGTCGCCCAGGTCTTCGCCGCCACATGCCCCGAACGCGTCGACAGGCTGATCCTGATCGGAACGGCCGCCGACCCTTCCAACGAGGCCACACGAGACGTCGAGACGGCGATGGAGGCAATGGAGGAACCGATCGATCCGGATTCACCCTTCATGCAGCAATGGTACGCCAATCCGGGCCATGTCGACGAAAGCTTCCTGGCCCGGCTTCGCCATGAAGCCGCCGAGACACCGTTGCATGTCATCCGGGGCAGCATGCAGGAGGTCCACGCCACCAACCTTCTGGGCCAGGCCGGCA
>JAGQOZ010000990.1 GCA_020426955.1 Planctomycetales bacterium | reverse complement strand
CGTGGCGCTACCCTCCTAAAGACTTGCGCTACGGATTCCCGGTTTACAGCTCAGACCTGGATATGAGCCGCATTGTGCCACCAGGACGTGGAAGCTATGAACGCTTAACAGATCCGCAGAATGGGTCGCTGCTTGGCACCATCACCCGCTTTCTTTCGCTTAGGGAATCGGTGTGGGCGCGTGCAGTTAATCCATCTCGGCGTGTAAATATTGGCGGAGTTCTTAGGAGCGTTGGAACAGCTCTCCTAAATGCAGATCAGCGTGCAGCCACCAGAGGCGAACTCACGCGAGCGGTAACCTCAACAGGATTTGTACTACTTGGTCACTTTCCGCACTCCGACGGACACGCATTTCCCTCTGCGAATGTTCGCGACGCGATCAGAGCCGAGCTTAGTAGTCTTAATAGTCAATTCGAAGCACTCGATAAGCATCTCATGCTTTACATCGTCGTTGTTCGCAATCAAGGTATGCTGCCTGGTTGTACGGAGATGCAGTGTGATGCCTATCACGAAACCTTTTCTCAGTTTGAGGACTTCATAGAACGGCTCGATAGCAGATTCGACAACATCCGTATTAGCGCACTGCGTACACCAGATATAGGAAGTGCAGCTCTTGAACTGGTTTCTTATCTTCCGCTCGCAGAGAGTTCTTCTCTGCTGTCAAGGAGTCACCCTGAGAGTTGATTATGAAGCGAATTGGATGCCAGAGAGCCATATCGACGCTGGAAGCGTGTGGAATATTAGTTGTTGTGCTGCCAGTGTTAGTTGTATCTGCCGGATTGATGAACTACATGTACGAGATCAACCTGGTCAAATCGCTAGTGGATGAATACGTTAATGCCCTGAATGAACGTACTTTGCATATTCAAACCGGTGAGCAGGATTACTTTATGCGTGCGCGCAAATCACGCATTCAGGAACTTCTTGAAGAAAACATTGCTGAACTTGAAAGCGACCTAGATCGGCTGTACGGCACGGCAAACTATCTTGCAGAGACTGCCTACGCTGCGTATCAGATAAGCCCCCAGTCGGGACAAATCACCGGAATGGCTAACGTCTATGCCGAAGGCGGTGGACACGAGGATGCGCTAGTCGTGCTAACCCGCGGGTCACAAACAGATATGGCGCACTTAGAGCAAACTCTGAAATCGATCTATTCGGCCGGCGTTGGCGGTCAACGTGAAATTGTCGGCGATAGTACTATGGCTTCAATCTTTTCTCGTCCCTCTGGATTGAAAGGTGCTCGCGCTCAAATACATTACGGGCCATCTCACATAATGGGTCAGGCAATCAGACGCGGCGCAAGCGACACATATCGTCCACGCTACCCGCACAGCAACTACTACCGCACGGCAGTTGCCGTTGGCGTTGCAGTATCTGTAGACTTTTCAGGTACGTTTACGGGACATGTTTTAGCCATGCTAGGAGTTGAACCAAGCATCCGCGACCATCGCATCTCGAGTCCTGTACAAGATTTTTAGAAACTAGCCTTCCTGACCATTAATAACCCATGCTGTGTCACTAGCTGATTGAGCATGCTGCATACGCTTACTAACGCTCGTTCCAAGTTCTATCGGCGCACGTGCGAGGATAAAAAGTGGTAGAGTAAAAGACATTTGAATCTG
>JAGQOZ010000989.1 GCA_020426955.1 Planctomycetales bacterium | reverse complement strand
TGAGCGAGGGAAAATCAGTCGTGACTGGTCCCTCGCTCACGCGTTCGGGTTAGGAAAAACCAATAGCCTCGCGCAAAAACGCAACTTCAAAACTCACGCGTTCGGGTTATGAAGAGGCAATGCACCACGAGAAAAACGCGACTTCGAAACCGACACATTCGCACTTGCGGTGGGCAGCGAACCGCGTTCAACCGATCGGCCAACACTTGCCCTGGTTCCGCGAGCAAAACCACCCGACTGGGAGGGGTGAAGCTGGCGGTTGATCGCATTCGCGGCTCGGGGGACGTGCCACTTGATGGATGTGACACGTGCAGGGCCGACCCTTAAAATCGGTCGAAACGAACGATAAATCGGCAGATGGGGGGCAGGAAAGCTGTTTCATTCGGGCAAGATGCTCCGAAAGGATAGAAAAGCTTGACGGTCTATCTTGCCCAACTTAGTATCCAACGATTGAAAACCCGCATCTTTTCGGCGCCGAAAATGTTCCGGGGATCCACTCAGGCATTTTAGGCGGATCGGTTACCGGACCGGTTCGTCCGAGCTTCCTCATCAGCCTGAACCGTTGTAGCACTCCTCTGCCGCCTTAAACGAACATGAAATTTGTAGTCCTCGCAGTCCTGTTGGCGATGTTTATCGCCTTCGTCGTGATGGTGGTCAAAGCGGCAAGGAACTGGCGTTGGTACCACATTACCAGTGCTGTGCTGACAATGATGTTGGCGATCACGTTGCTATTCCCCACGGCAAATGTGCTGAAAAGTCGGCAGGCTTGGCACAAGATCAAACAGGACCTGGAAGCCCGACTTGCTCGTGTTGAACAAGAGAACCGAATTCTGCAGTACGGCGATCCGGATGATCCGACTGCGGGCGAGGGTTTGAAATCACTCTCCCTTAGCCTTTCGAAAATTGGCACCGAAGCGGGCCGACGTTGGCGTAGTTTGGCGATGACCGGTGCCGATGCGACGGGCCAGATCACGTTACAGGCTCCGGCGGCAACAGGCATCCCGGGCGCCGAGGCGCCTGCGCCGACTGGCGAGCTGGTTCCAAACGGGCTGGTCGTCTACGGTTTCGCCGAAGGCAAGTTTCCGGATCTCGATCCCACCGTTCCGATGACCTATCTGGGTGAATTCAAGGTCACTGCCAGTCAGCCGACTGTCGTCACCATCGCGCCGACGTTTCCCTTGGAACAAAACCAGCTCGATGCAATCTCCAGCGGTCGTGCCCGACTCTGGTCGCTGTATGAATTGTTGCCGCTGGATGGTCACGCACCGTTCATTGCCGATGGCAGCAAGGAAGACGACGACAATATTCTGGGACGCGTCGACGACAAATTGGTCAACATGATATTGCGTGCCAACGATCCCAACTCCAATAAAGAAACGATCGCAAAGTATCTGCAAGACGGCCAACGTGGTTCGCCGGAAGATCCAGCCGCACGTTGGATCAAGGTCAAGTTTGAAAAGAAGTATACGATTGATGTCGACAGCCAAGAACAGCGTGGCGCGCTAGAGGGCGGCTTCTTCGACAATAACGGGCGGGCGGTCGATAGCAGCCTGCAGCACAAGGAAGGTGGTGAAGTATCGTTTGCCGTCGGCGACACGTTAATCGTCAAGGAAGAGGCTGCAAAACTG
>JAGQOZ010000098.1 GCA_020426955.1 Planctomycetales bacterium | reverse complement strand
GCCTACTAGCTCGCAGGCTCGTCGAACGAGGCGTCCGCATGGTGCAGCTTTCGCATTCGATCGATGGCTACGACATTGCTTGGGACACAGGTCATAACGACATTATAAACGGACATCGTCGCTTGGCCGAAGCCTGCGATCAGGGCATTGCCGCTTTGATCAAAGACTTAAAGCAACAAGGCCTGCTGGATGAAACCTTGGTGATTTGGGGCGGCGAATTTGGTCGAGCTCCGACGTCGGAAGGACAAAAGGGCCGAGACCATGATCACTACGGCTTTACGGTTTGGATGGCGGGCGGCGGAGTGAAGCCCGGTTTCAGCTACGGTGCAACGGACGAATTTGGTTTAACAGCCGTCCATGATCGCATGCATGTCCATGACTTGCATGCCACCATCTTGCACTTGATGGGCCTCGATCACACTCGACTAACTTATCGCTATAGCGGCCGCGACTACCGACTAACCGACGTACACGGGAATGTAGTGACCAGTATCATGGCGTAGCGACCAGTTGCGAAGAATTGCTGCGAAATGCGTCAACCAGCGCGAAAAACAACGTACGACAAGAAATACTTCTCCAAACGCTTGGCACGCTGCGACACAGCCAAAGCACACCGCCACCACAGTCGAAATACATGGCGTCGATTGTCGAATAGTAGAAATAACTGGAAACTCCAAGCAAAGGAAGATCTGCCCCCGTGGCCGCTTGCCCAACGCGAGCGAAAGTTTTTCCGTTAGCCATAAGACAAGTTCACAGAGTAGATGCTCTCGTTGTCGACATCCAGCAACAACTGCTGAAAAATTCGCACACGGTCATCACGTCGCCGATCAAACATCATGGAGATCGCAGCTTGGACGACTTGTGCACATCCTACGCGTATTTTGCGCACAAGTGCTGAATCAGGAGAGTCAAGTTTTGGTCGGTGGCACGTTTTAAGAGAAAGGATTTCTAGATTGAGGTGGCCAATCCAGGTATAAACAACGTGTCTCGCGGCAAATCAACGGCATAGGCAAAGAATTGGGGCACCCTCTTGATGCGGCACAGTCAGAATCGGAAATTGCGTTTGGTTGAATCCTTGGAATCACGTTGTTTGCTGGCGGGAGACTTGGTTTCCCACTGGAATGCCAGTGACTTGTCGGGGCGATTCGCCCCAGGTGAACGCATCGACGCTTGGACGGACCGCGTAGCCGGTCGCGATGCATTGGCGATTGGTTCGCCCACTTTGATTAACAGCGAATTCGCCGGACAAGCAATGATTCAATTCGAACCGACAAATGTGCCGGACGGATTTCGGATTCGCAACCAAGACAATCCTACAGCCAACGCCAGCGAGTATTCCTTTTCCATCACCTTTGCCACAACCGCCTCCCAGTCCGGTGGCAACGGTCCGTGGTTTCAGAACACCGCACTGTTGGATGCCAGCGCGCTCGGGCTTTCGTATGACTGGGGCTTGAGCATCAATGCTGCCGGCCAGCTGAGCACTGGCATGGGAGATGGCTTCACTGCCGCTCCGCAAACGGTGTATTCTACCGAATCAGGTCTTCACGACGGACAGTTGCATTCGGCGGTGGTGGTTCGAGCCGGTTCGCAACTGGATTTATACGTAGATGGACAGCTGTCCGTTTCATCCGATGTGATGTCCGCTGCCGTTCGAGACAATAGTAGTCTGACGATTGGAATGTCCATTGCCGAATCACTGGGCTTTACCGGCGCCATTGCCGACATTCGTTTTTATGACGGAGCTCTGGCGACGGGCGAAGTTGCCGACTTGCAAAGCGAACTTGATCGCGTTTACCACAACCAACCGCCCGTGGCACACAATGATCAATACGAACTGGAGGAAGACACTCCGCTATTCTACCGTGACGCATCGGTCGGCGTCTTAGCGAATGACACCGATGCTGAAATCGACCATCTGACCGCCACACTTGTGGAACCACCCGCTCACGGCACGTTGGAACTGTTTCCAGATGGTTCGTTTGTCTATAGTCCGTCGGCCAATTTCCACGGCACAGATTCGTTTACCTATTGGGCAGCCGATTCGCAAACCTCCAATGTCGCCACGGTCCAATTGACGGTGAACAATGTTTATGATCCGCCCAGCGCGGAAGATGATTTCTACAAACTTCGTCCGAACGGCGCTCTGCAAATCCCAGACTTTCTTGGCGTGTTGACCAACGATTTGAATCCGGAGCAAGCCGAACTGTCCGTGGAACTGGTTCAAAATATCACCGGCGGTTCGCTCCAACTGCAAGCGAATGGCGCATTCACATACGATCCGCTCAATTTCCGAGGAACCACCTCTTTTTCTTATCGAATTAGTGATGGCATCGGCTTTTCGACGCCCGCCACGGTTCAACTGGTTGTCAATTCGGTCCCAATCGCGAACACTGATACTTATCAAGTGAACGAAGATGACGTGTTATCGGTCACGGCAGTCAATGGCGTGCTGCGAAACGACATTGATCCAGATGGTGACTCGCTAACCGCGTTGCTGGTCGATCCACCGACATTCGGTCAGCTGGCATTAGATCCAACCGGTGCCTTCCTGTACTCGCCAATGACAAACTTCTTTGGCCAGGATTCGTTCACCTATCGAAATGCCGACGCACATGACCAATCGCCAACCACTACGGTCACCATTGGCGTGAAATCCATTAATGATCCACCGGTTGCAGTGACAGACACCTATTTCACGGCGGCAGACCAAGTGTTGACGGTCCGTGCAGCTGATGGCGTCTTGCGAAATGACGAGGATATAGAGCAAGCAACGTTGGTGACAAACATCGACCAACTGCCGGCACATGGCCAATTGATCATACAAGCCAACGGCGCTTTCGAATACACGCCCAACGCCGGCTTTCAAGGTGTCGATGGGTTTGCCTATTTCGTATCGGACAGTGAAATCACCTCCGAGCCCACTACGGTTCGGTTGTATGTCGGTACGTCGCCCGTGGTCATTTCGGAATTCATGGCAGCCAATGTTGATACCCTGGAAACTCGGCTGCGAGCGGAACCGGACGATCGATTCCGGGGTGACGCTTCTTCGCCTGATTGGATCGAGCTGCACAATCGCACCGACGCAGACTTTGACATCGGTGGCTTCCATTTGACGGATAATCGCAACAATCACATTCGCTGGACATTCCCGGCGTCGACGTTCGTGCCGGCGAATGGATACCTGGTAGTCTTCGCATCGGGCAGCGACGTTACCGATCCCAACCTGGACGAACTCGGTTTACTCCACACCAACTTTGCCATTGGGCTCGAACCAGGTTACTTGGCACTGACGTTCCCAAACGGATTGGTCGCCCACGAATGGGAATATCCAAGTCAATATCCTCGAATCAGCTTCGGCTCGACCAGCGCAGCTGATTCTCCCCAGTTCTTACAAACGGCTTCACCGGCCGAACCCAATGCCGCGTCGCTGGATGGCGCAGTGGCGAACGTAGAATTCAGTCAGCAGCGAGGTTTCTATGATTCCCCTTTCACGGTTTCGCTTTCTTCGCCTACGTCAGACGCGGTGATTCGTTACACAACCGACGGTTCGGAACCCACTGCGGAATCGGGTTTACTCTACACAAATCCAATTCCGGTTGACTCGACCACTACGCTGCGTGCTGCCGCATTCAAGACGAACCATGTGGCGAGTGCCGTTGTGACGCAAACGTATTTATTTTTGGAAGATGTGATCCAACAACCGTTCCTGCCTGCTGGTTATCCCAGCGAATGGGCCAACATGCCGGCGGACTATGGGATGGATCCCGAGGTAATTGGGCCGGACAATTTGTTCGATGATGTGTACCGCAATTCCGTCATGGATGACTTGAAAACGCTCCCTTCTCTGTCTCTATCCTTTGACGTGGAAGACATGTTTGGTGACGACGGCATCTACCAAAATCCAACTCGCACGGGCGATAGTTGGGAACGAGCGATGTCGGTCGAATATTTTTCGGCGGATGGGAGCGAACCAGGTTTTCAGATCAACAGCGGTGTGCGCGTTGTCGGTGGTTCTAGTCGCGAACCCGATATCCCCAAGCACAGTTTTCGCTTGGAATTCCGCGAAGCGTACGGAGCGGCCAAATTGCAGTATTCGCTGTTTGACCAAACACCGTTTGCTGACGGCGTGACCGACACTTTTGATGAATTGATTGTGCGAGTTGGTTTTAACAATTCATGGATGCATCGACACTATTATCAAGGCTTTCGTGGCGAACAACCTCGAGACCAATGGGTGCGAGACATGCATGCGTCCATGGGGCATCCTACGGCGAAAGGCAAGTACGTGCACGTCTATCTGAATGGCATGTACTGGGGAATTTACAACTTGCACGAACGGCCCGCCGCGCCGTACATGGAAGAATATTTTGGCGGAGACAAGGATACCGAATGGAATGTGATCAACAGCGGCCAAGCCATTGATGGAGATGTACGGACGTGGACGTCGATTCTGTCTACCGCCAGTCGAGGTCTTTCCAGTGACGAAGCATATCAAGCGTTCACACAGGAAGTGGACGTGGTTAGTCTGGCAGATTACATGCTGTTGAATTTCTATATTGGCAACACCGATTGGGATGGACATAACTGGATTGCCGCTCGACGCAACAACAACGATAAATGGCGGTTCTATGCGTGGGATTCGGAGTTCGCTATTTCCCTACCGCCGCCAAATACTGCCGTGGGCGAAAGTGCTGAACGCCAAATCATCAACGTCGACCGCACTTCGCTAGATTCGGCCAACGGTCCTACTCGGTTGCACGCGCGAGCGTCCGCCAACGAAGAATATCGGCTGCTGTTTGCGGATCGAGTGCATCAGCATATGTTTCACGGCGGAACGCTGACGCCAGAAGTTGCAACAGATTTGTTTTTGGCTCGTTCGGGCGAAATTGATCGAGCGGTCGTGGCAGAATCAGCACGTTGGGGCGATTTTCGTCGAGACGTGAATCCGGGGCAATGGCGTTCCGATCAGTTCGATTTATTTCATCGAAACGAACACTATTTGAATCAACGCGAATTCATTACCGATCGGTATTTGCCGGTTCGCACTGACATTGTGTTGGGCCAACTGCGGCGACGTCGTTTGTATCCTGATATCGGCGCGCCCGAATTCAATCAACATGGCGGCAGTGTTGCGGCGGGCTTCGCAGTCTCCATGACCGCTCCGTCCGGCACGATCTATTACACCACCGACGGCAGCGACCCTCGACTACCCGGCGGCGCCATTGCCGAAACGGCGCTGGTCTATTCGGATGCGTTGGTATTGGATCAAAGTGTCACGCTGCAGGCTCGCGTTTGGCAAGACGGCGAATGGTCGGCGTTAAATGCTGCCGATTTTTCCACCGCCGTGGAACCGACATCCAACTCGCTACGCATTAGCGAAATCCATTATCATCCCGCCGATCCAACTACCGACGAGTTCGCTGCGGGATTTGACAACGCGGACGACTTTGAATTCATCGAATTGGCCAATATCGGCGATCGCCCCGTTTCTTTGACCAACGTGCGCTTACTTCGAACTGATGTCAACGGCGATGCGGAAGGCGTCGATTTTGTGTTCGCGACCGGCGCGATCCAAGAGCTTCAGCCCGGTGCTCGTATGATCGTCGTGGAAGACGAAGCAGCTTTTACCTTTCGGTACGGCCAGGATTTTCCAGTGGCCGGGCAATGGTCAGGACAACTGAATAACGGCGGCGAACAAATCACACTGACGTGGCATGATCAAGTTTTGCAGCAGTTCACCTACGATGATCAATGGCATTCCGCAACGGACGGTGACGGCTCGTCATTGGAGATTGTGAATGTAGCCGCTTCGCTGGATGCGTGGAACACGGCGGACGGTTGGCGGCCGAGTCGCGTGGTGGGAGGCAGTCCTGGAACGTCGAATCTGGTTCCCGGAGATTCGAACCGAGACGGTATTTTCAATTCGGCCGATTTGGTGTTGGTGTTCCAAGCGGGCGAATATGAAGATGCGATTGTTGGCAATTCAACATGGGAAGATGGAGATTGGAACGGTGACGGCGAATTCAACAGCAATGACTTTGTCTTTGCGTTTGAGGCAGGCACGTTCATTGCAGCAAGTCGCCGATGGTAATGGACTTCTATCAGCCCGATGAACGACTGTTCGACTAACGTTGCGAACGATTTAACTTTTTGGCGGCGCGACGCATCAGGTTCCGCAACGATTGAGCGATTTGCGTCTGCGAGGCCGTAACATTTCGCCGAGGTATCACGACAAAATCCACATGAGCGTACTCGGCGCGGTGCGACGTGCGAAATGCTTCACGAATACAGCGTTTCCAGCGGTTGCGCACCACCGCGTTGCCTACTTTTTTGGACACGGAAAGACCCAGACGCGCTCGAGCGTGTTCCGTCTTCTGCGAATACACAATCAAAATGTCGTCCGCCACGCTGCAACGATTCTGAAAGACCGTTTGAAAGTCACGACCGTGGCGAATTCGATCATCCGCGGACAGGGTATTCATACGGTGCAACCTTGAAGCTCGACGGCCAGTGACGACGTTGACGCGTTACCACGCTACCAGACAAGATTCTTCCGAACGGGTTCGGACGGTTCGGCATTCAGCTGGCGAACCAAATCCTGTTGCTGCGCAGTGAGCGTTTCCGGCAGTGTGATTTGGATTTCTGCATACAAATCACCGGTCTTGTCCTTGGTGACCACACCGTGTCCTTTGATTCGCAACCGTTTTCCGCTGGACGTACATGGCGGAATGGAAAGCGAGATGGTGCCTTGCGGAGTGGGCACGTCGACTTTGCCACCCAGCGCTGCTTCGGCCAACGTGACAGGAACTTTTACTACCAAGTCATTTCCGGTGCGTTGGAAATGAGGATGAGGAGCCACCTTGACCGTGATTAATATATCACCGGGACTTCCACCGGCAACCGGTTCGCCTTGGCCTCGCAAACGAATCTTCTTGCCGTCGGCAATGCCTTGCGGAACTTTGACCGTGATGGTTTCTAGTTTGCCACTGGGTCGACGGACGGACAGCTGCGCTTGGCCTCCGGAAATCGCGGTACGAAAAGCAACTTGTAATTCGTATTCAATGTCATTGCCTCGAACCGATCGACGTCCCTGCTTACCACCGGCCGCGTTTCGTCCTCCCGTGAACTGGCGAAAGAAATCGCCGAAGCCGCCGTTCGCCCCACCTGCTTGCCCACCGCCAAAAATCTGGCTGAGATCAACATCTTCAAACGGATTTCCTTGTGGCCCTCCGGGTCCGGTTCGCCACTGAGGCCCCGCGCCAGCACCGCTTGACGCTTGTTCAAAGCCTGCCCCAAAACGATCATACATTTCTCGCTTCTTGGGGTCGCTTAGCACCTCGTAGGCTTTCTGGACTTCTTGGAACTTCGTTTTGGCCGATTTGTCATCGGGATTCAAATCCGGATGATATTTCCTCGCCAAATCGCGGTGTGCCTTCCGGATCTGATCTGCCGTAGCGTTGCGATCCAATCCCAAAATGCGATAGTAGTCCTCGGCCATAACTCTTCAATCGACTGCAAAAAATATGACGTTCGTCGCGAATTGCGCGAAACCCAAAATAAACCAGGCGCGAATTACCAAGGCAGGTTCCTTCGCGAAATAAAGGCACCACCATTCTATTCGCACAAATGGAAATTGAGTAGTTGGACAGCGCCACATTCGTTTACGATTGCCAAAAGCCGCCATTTGTTTGGTAATCGTCTAGGATTTTCGATTCTGGTTTGGGTTGTGTGTTGCGTGTTTTCAGAGACCAATACCGCGGATAGAATGGTGGGAATTGTTCGATTGCCCCGCCGGAGAATGTTTCCATGCACGCTGCGATGAATCGCCGAGAAGTCTTGCGAATTGGCGGCTTATCATTATTCGCAGGGATGACCGGATTGGGGAATGCTGGCTGGACGAATCAACCGCTGGCAAGTTCACACCGCAAATGCATCTTTATCATGTTGCAGGGCGGGCCTAGTCATATTGATCTGTGGGACCCCAAGCCGCGTGCGCCCAGCGAAGTACGAGGCCCGTTTCGCACCATAAAGACAAATCTGCCAGGCGTGGAATTCGGAGAACTGATGTCGCAGTCCGCACAGATTGCGGATCGGCTGACCGTGATTCGCTCCATGACGCACAAGTTCACCAATCACATTGCCGGGACGTACATCACGTTGACGGGTTCGGACAATCAACAGGATCGTGATCGAGAAGCTCACAGTGATGACTTTCCGGGTCCCGGCGCGGTGCTGAACTATTTGCATCCGGAACCGCCCAAGGTTCCGCTGAGTGTTTCTTTGCCAAACTGGCTCAGCATTCCCGGCCCGTCCAATCGCATGCCGGGCCAATACGCAGGCTTCTTGGGCAGCAGTCACAATCCACTGTTGGTCGAAGGCGATCCGAATGCCCAGGACTACAATCCGTTGTCGCTGGGTTTGACTAATGGGATGACTCGACACCGACTGGACGATCGTTTGAACCTGCTGAAACAATTGGATCGAACCGCTCATCAGCTGGAACAAGAACTGAATGAATCTCACGATCGACTGCGCGAATGTGCGTTTGACCTGGTGGTGGATGGTCGAGTGCGCGAAGCGTTAGACGTAAGTCGCGAACCGGCAGCGGTTCGCGATGCCTATGGTCGAAACAAAATGGGCCAGTCTTTGTTGGTCGCTCGGCGCTTGACCGAAGCCGGCGTACGCTACGTGGCCTACAATGAATTCAACCAAGCCTGGGACACGCACGGCGGGCTGGACGGTCGGTATCAAGATATCGTGCCGAAAATGGATCAAGCGTTCGCGGCGCTGGTGCAAGATTTAGATAAACGAAACCTCTTGGACGAAACACTGGTCGTAAATACAGGCGAATTCGGCCGCACGCCAGTGATGAACGATCTGGCGGGTCGAGATCATTGGCCCAACGTTTATTCGACCGTCTTGGCAGGCGGCGGCATTCATCGAGGCCTGATCTTGGGTGCCAGCGATTGGAAAGGGGGCGAAGTGGCCGACCGCCCCGTCGCTCCGGCTGATGTGCTGGCCACACTGTGGAATCAACTGGGAATCGATCCCAAAACCACCATGCGAGACCGTTTAAACCGGCCGTTCCCCGTTTCCAATGGAACGGTGATTCGCGACATCGTGGCCAGCTAACCGACTTGCTATTGAGTGGGGATAGGCCGGATAGTTTGCGAGTTTCTGATTAACTAGACGGCTTAGCGAACTGCAAACTCTGGCCGCTATCATTTCAGATTCTTGATTTGCCATTAAAACCGACTTAGGTCTGTCCTTTCCGGCGAGTTGCATCCGTAGAACTACCGAACTCACGAACGCCGCAACAGGTCTTGCGGTCAATTTACTCGGTTGGTTGCGTACCTATAGGCCCCAAAACATGAAGGAACGAAGGTCAAACCCCGTCTGCATTTCGTACCTTGTTCTATTGATCTGGTGCGTTTCCGCTTGCGCGAATCAGAGCCTGGGACGCGACATTGAATATTCGGATCAAGTTAACACGTTTGCTTGGTCGCCACAGCGTTTGCCTGTCTTCCCGGCGAATAGGCCTGAACCGAAATCGATGGCGCAATTCGACACCAAGTATTCTTCGGAGCTGGCACGTTGGCACGATGCGTCCTTAGAAACGTTGCCGGACAACGCAGACGTTCGTCACCAAGGTTGTTTGGTCGGTTGGTTTGAACGAGTACGGTTGGACCATCGACAGTTCTATTCGATGCGAAATGGCCGAGACGTCGCGTTGGTGATGGGAATCGGCGCTGTGATGGCCAACACCAACATCGATCGTTTCGTAACTTTCGATCTGTATCAAGAAAACGTGCGTAACGTTCATACGGACGAATGGCTAGAGGTTTTCCACGAACCAAAGTTTTTTGGCGAAGGTCTAGTCTTGGTGCCTACCTATGCGTCCGCCGCCTTGCTGGGACATTGGCTGCAAGAATATCCGCTGTTCGATACCGTCGGCGACTGGGGTTCACGTTGCTTTCGTACCTTTTTGGTTGGCGGGCCACCCGTGATAGTTCTGCAGCAGCTTACCGGCGGCTCGCGTCCCGGCGAACAAACCTATGGATCTGATTGGCGACCTTTCCAAGACGACAACGGTGTTTCCGGGCACGCGTTTGTGGGTGCCATTCCTTTTCTATCCGCTGCATATATGACCGAACAGCCATTGTTACGAAATACGCTGTTCGTCGCCTCGGCGTTGCCTGCCTTGTCACGAGTCAATGACGAAGCTCACTTTGCGTCACAAGCAATCTTGGGCTGGAGCCTCGCGTTTGTTGCCGCTCGTGCTGTGCAAGGCAGCGAATTGCAGTGGAAGCATGCTCAGTTGGCCGCAACAACACTGGATGGATTGCCACAAATTGCTTTGCAAGTGAGTTACTAATTCGCTGCGGTTCAAGCTGCCGTGAATTTCTTGCCAAAATCCAATAGCCTCTCATGAGGAAATGAAAAAGCTGGTTCGATGCAGTTAGATCGAACCAGCTTTTTGCGTTTCACATCAAGGATCGCCCGGGGAACGTTACCAGACGAACTCCGCTCCAAAGTAAGCACCATGCAATAGCAAGCAGCTATCGGCATTCGTAACCGGCATGGTAGGCATCGTACCGAAATCGCGATCTCGAGGAATTTGGTCGGTGGTCAGTGCTACACCGCACAACGAAACAGCACGGTAACCGCCCGTCAATCGCCAGCGACAGCCAATGTCATACGACGCACCTGCAAATAATTCACCCAAGAACGCCACCTTGTTCACTCGCTCGTCAATCACGTAATCTTGACCAGAAGTGGACGAGTAGGCGTTACCGTTGCCTCCGTAGATACGTTGAAAATGACTCACTCGATTGTTGTAAATTCCTAGCTTGGAACCCAAGTGTACCGACAGATTTGGTTTGACGTAGTAATCCATGCGACCGCCAAGCTGGAAGCCGAGCAGTTGATTGTCGATGTCGATGTGATAGCAAAGTTCGTTCGCCAGATCGTCGCCAAACATCTCGTTGGTATAGTCGGTTTCCCAGATAAAGCCGTCGTTTAGTTTCAGATATCGCACGCCGGCCAAGAGTTCGTAATTGACGGATCCACATTGGTTAACGGGAATTCGCAGTAGATTTAATTCGACATTCTGAACTTCCCAACTACGCGTTAACCGATAAGCCTGGGCCGCTCGCGTGGGAGTTCCGTAGAACGTTTGTACTGTATTCGCTCCCGTTCCATTGTCGTAAAGCAAGTTGTCGAACCCAATCGACGATGACAACATGCCACTGTAGTTGCTATTGAAGGTGGTGGCGCGAGACTGATCGGGAAACAATCCCCAGTACACCACTTCAAACGCCCAGCAGGGAGAAATGCAACGCCCAAAGCGAACTTCACCACCACCGGCATATTCTTGGAACGCATCACCCGTCCGAAAAACAGTCGTAGATGGCATGTCCGACGAATAGCCTAGATTGACGTTGCGGCTGTCTGTTCGGCCCATGATCAGACCGTATGCACCCGCGAACCACGACCCGCCAATGGCGTTGCCGTAATTAGCGTATTGAATTGCTCCACCACATGTGCCCGAACTGCACGAACCACCATAATCACCAACACCACAGTTGCCCGAATCACACGGCTGTCCGTTCGCAGGCCCTCCGTATACAGTCCCTCCATAGGCAGGCGTCGGCACACCAGACGCATACTCGTGAATCGGGCCACTGCCGTAAACGGGCGATGGGTTTGAATGAACGGGAGTCGCCAACGGCGACACCTGGCTGTTGGAAATTGGTTCCGGATTACTCGGCAACTGACCATCGGACGGACTTGGTATGTTTTCGTCGTCCTGGAATCGAGCTACTCGAGGGTAATTCCCCGGGTATTGGTTCACTTGACGTTGCACTTGACCGTATCCTGGCGAACCATAATACGGTTGATTAGGCGAATTCCAATTTGGCTGTTGAGCTGTGGCCATCGCCGACAGTCCCAACGACAACAACACGCTACCTTTGGCGAACAGTTTCATCATGCGTCTCCGTACTTCTCGCTGTTTGAAATCACGAGTCCGTTCAAACAGCAAGACACAATCTGAGTGAATCAGGGCGAAAAACTGACTTTGCTCCCATGATGGAATCCGTTCCCTGGCAAAATCGTACTTAATGCTAGCGTTGCATATCCTGCGCTAACATTGTCTTGAATCGGATGCTTGCCAGCACCTGTAGCAAAAGAAAATAGCGCATTCGCCAGATAGAATCAGCCGAGTTCGTTTACAAACGCTATCGTCCGCACACTTTATTGATTGCAAACCGTGTCGTACTGGTTCGGCAAAGTGCGACGCTTACCAACAAGATGGTATTTACAGAAAGCTTGGCGAATAAGCGCGTTCGCCAAGCTTGACAGACGTCTAGTGTCCAGAGACTACGGACTAACCGGCAACAACAATTCGTCCGAATCCACCACCATGGCCTGGTGAGCGCTGCCGATGACCTCTTCCGCCAACGCTTGGTAATCCAACGCGCCATTGGAGTGCGGAGCGTATTCAAAAATTGATTGGCCAAAACTAGGCGCTTCCGCCAAGCGGATATTTCGTCGAATCTGAGTTTCAAACCGTTTAGCGCCGAACCAGGGACAACGAGGATCTTCCACGGCGGAAAGAAAGTCCTGGACGTCTTCACTGATTTCGTTGGCCAAACGAGTCGCCGCTTCGAACATGCAGAAGACCACACCTGCTAAACGGAGTTCCGGGTTCAGCCTGCGGACAACCACTTCAATGGTTTCCAACAGTTTGCTCAGGCCATGTAGCGCCAAAAAGTGAGGCTGCATGGGAAGCAACACTTCATTGACGGCCACCAACGCATTTAGCGTTAACACGCCCAAGGACGGAGGACAATCGATCAACAGATAGTCAAATTCGGCTTTATCCTGACGAAACTGGTTCTGCAATATGACTTCGCGACCCACTTCGTTGGCCAATTCCATTTCGGCAGCTGCCAGGTCAATATGTGACGGAACCAGCCACAAATCGTCAGTTACTTGACGTCGAACGTCGGGCAAAGACGCCTTGCCAATCAGCACATCATAAATGGTGGCACTGGACATTTCCGGAGAAACACCTAGATGCAATGTGGCGTGCGCCTGCGGATCTAAATCAATCAAACAGACTCGGCGCCCCATTTCCGCGAGGGCAGCGCTTAGATTTACAGCTGTGGTCGTCTTTCCGACTCCACCTTTTTGATTGATAATTGCGATGGTACGCATCGAGCGAATCTCCTTATTCGACTACATTCGCAGGTTGAAGCGGACGGAGTATAATCGCCAGCCATTCATTCCGACTATACCTATGTTGCGAATCGCTCGATTCCCGTCGCGACAATATCCAACGTCACGGACGATGCCAGCATGATAGCATCGACTGCACGTTACGATTCGCCCAGTCAACTGATTATCACCGCCAGCCTTTAGATCCACAAAGTTGTAAACTATGCGTCAGGTAGGCCAGTTTGAAGACGGCAAATTCGCTCAGCGATTTTCCGACTATTTGGAAACCCAAGGGATTCGTTGCCAAGCCGACGAAGACGAAGGCAATTGGACCGTATGGGTTCGAGACGAAAATCAAGTCTCGCAAGCGAATTGGGAACTGGAAGAATTTCTGCAAAACCCATCCGCCGAACGCTACCTAAAAGCGGCCAAAGAAGCCAAGGCGATTCGAGACCATCAGGCCAAGCGTCGCGCGGAAGCCGCGAAGAATAATATCTCGATGCGCCAGCGTTGGCACCGACCCATTGTTCAAAAGTGCCCATTGACCATGGCCATCCTGGGCACCTGTATCTTGCTGGCGTTACTTACTGGTTTCGGTTCTGGCGTCGATGCTGAATCCTGGATCGCCAGAAATCTTCTAATGACAAACTATG
The DNA here is from genome assembly GCA_020426955.1 of Planctomycetales bacterium. Taxonomy (GTDB): domain Bacteria; phylum Planctomycetota; class Planctomycetia; order Pirellulales; family Pirellulaceae; genus JAGQOZ01. The sequence goes on along the minus strand of JAGQOZ010000098.1, from coordinate 664 downwards.
CACAGCCATCGTTTGACTTGGCCGAAATCAAACAAGGTCAAATCTGGCGTTTGTTGACTCCCATTTTTTTACACGGTAGTCCGGCGCATTTGGTTTTCAACATGCTGATGGCTTATCAATTTGGAATCGTCTTGGAATTCCGACATCGCAGTTGGTTTCTCGCTTTGCTTGTGGTGGTCACAGGCGTCGCCGGTAATCTGCTCCAGTATCTCGCCACAGGCTACCCCATGATGATGGGATTCTCCGGTGTCGTATACGGCATGTTTGGGTTTGTGTGGGCCAAGCAGATGTTTGACCCAACCAGCGGTTACCGCATACCGGATTCCAGCGTCTGGATAATGATGCTGTGGCTGATTTTGGGATTCGCGGGTATCTTGGACGAAATGACGGGAGCGAACGTTGCCAACTGGGCACACCTTGGCGGCTTGGTCGCGGGTATGGCCATTGCCTTTGCGCCCACTATTGGGAAACCGGCTCCGTAGATCGGCATTCGTCAAACAACATTTGCAATCCATCTGCGATTTTGGGGACCAATTGCACCATTCGCCCCGTACCCCCGTGGACAAGGATCTGAGCTTCGCCTTGGACCGCCACAGTAATTCGCTGATCCGGTCCGGCAAACAACAAGACGTCCCAATCCTTGGACCAATCCGCGTTCGCTTCC
>JAGQOZ010000988.1 GCA_020426955.1 Planctomycetales bacterium | reverse complement strand
ACACGGTCACATCCGATCATTCGTCGCCCTTCGTTGGCGATCACATACGCGGTCTCTTTCAAATCGAGCGACTCATGAGCTGCCCTGGCGAAGCCGTCAGCTTGCTGCCACAAAACCTGTCGGTCGGAGAAGACCCGCAACTGCTGTCCCTTCAGCCAATCGCCGGCCAGATCGCACATCTGGCTTAAGAACCGAAGATATCCCTTCTGTGTTTCAGGGGGCGAGTCGGGGCGTTGAAAGACTTCAATCAAGCCTTCGACTTGATGTTCGCTTTTAAGCGGACACAGGACCAGCAAGAAACGCGTGGGATTGCCTTCAGCCTCACCATCGACCGTTCCCGAATAAGGAGGAACCAGCAGCTCTTGCCCTGAACCGGCGACTCGTCGGATCAGCCGATTGTGCCGATTGGCGTCTTCGGAGTCTTCATCCAATAAGGATTGGCTGGTGTTGATCTGCGTTTTCAACTTCAATTGTCGATCTTCATCGAACAACCAAATCGCACCCCCGACGGCCGCCAACGCTGAAATGACGCGTTGCAGCAATTGCGGATAGTATTCCTCCGCTGGGGAACCGCTTTTTGATAACGCCGCTATTTCATTGACCAATCCGCGGATCTGATTCTTGGTTTGTTCAACCGTTTCTTGATTGACAGCCATGTTTGACGCATTCCCGAATGAGGAAAGATTTCTCGTTGTCCAGTTCCGACACCATCAAATTATCGCAAGCACCATCGATCTCCACCGCCAATCACGCTCCGACAAGATTTCTTGTGGACTCGCCGCCAAACGTAACAGTTGTTTCGATTTTTTCCCGATGATGCGATATCGCAACACCTAGAGCGGCTCCAATGTCTTCGCTTTTTGCATCTCGATTCTACCGCATTCGACCCCGAAACAGCTTGCAGAGTTCCCAGGTTTAGATAACCTATCGGCAATTCGATTATACTAAATGTATAAGCTGTCTGTCGGATTGCAATGATTTTGCCGAAAATAGACGGAACCATTCGTCAATAATGGCCGTCACAATCGAGTTTCCATCGCCAAGTTTTGCGTCGGGCATGTAGGCTGATTGCTTAAGCTTTGTGGTCTATTTGGATTTTGTGCATGAACGAAGCAACCCTTATCGACGTGTTCCGCGATATTCCGCGAACGGATTCCATTCGCGTCGCGATCCAAGTGGGGAAACTGCGTAAAGCCTGCTTTGGCGATCAAACTTTAGAAAATTTTCTTGGCGATTCGCTGGACATTTTGTTGCGGCTGTTCAACGCTCACGCGGGCGCTTTCTGGTTTCGCCCCTTTAATGCGGCAACGTTGTGTCCCGTCTCACGAATCGGCTTCGACCAGCTTTCCCTGTCGTCACCGAAGTTGCAGGCCTGCGAAAATTTGGTTCGCGGTGCGTGGCAAGCGATCGATCCGCAGATACGACCACTCGACCCGCCCCTGGTTTCGCTGATTGGTCCAATTCGCGACGGCAGCAATTCCATCGGTGCGTTGCAGTTAGTCGCCGACTGCGATCCGATCGAACCGGAAAGCGCTAAGCCGATTTACGCGCGAGCACTCGCCGCCGCGTTAGCGCTCCTGCAACCCGCGATCTATCGGCGGATGCAGGTGGGCGAAACGTCGATCCGCG
>JAGQOZ010000987.1 GCA_020426955.1 Planctomycetales bacterium | reverse complement strand
GATGGAATCGACCGGCAGCCTCGCCATTTCTCGTGCCGTGGCCAGCATGTCGTCGAGCGATTCGCCCGGCAGTCCCAAGATTACATGCACGCAAATTTCGAAGCCTCGATTCTGACCGCGTTCCATCGCATCCAGAAACGCATCGTAATGGTGACCGCGGTTCATCCAATCCAAAGAGCGATTGTGAATGGTCTGCAAGCCATATTCGACGGAAAGGTAAGTTCGGCCCGCGATTTCTTCCAACAAATCCAAGACATCGTTCGGCAAGCAATCGGGACGAGTTCCAATGGCCATGCCGACAATCTTGGGATGCTGCAACGCCGATTCGTATAGTGGGCGAAGTCGTTCGACCGGAGCATAAGTATTCGTCGCCGGCTGAAAATAGGCGAAGAATTGATCACAAGTGTAACGACGCTTCAACCGACGAATGCCGTCTTGGATCTGATCCAACACCGTCAATCGGGGAACGCGGCGACTGGGGCTGAAGCTTCGATTGTCACAAAACGTACATCCGCCGATGGCCACCGTCCCGTCCACATTGGGGCAAGTAAAGCCCGCGTCCACGCTCACCTTTTGGACACGCTGGCCAAATTTCGCCTTCAAGTAATGATTATACGAATAATACCGGCGGCCGGCGTGGCGCCAATCCGTGCCGGGCGCAGGACTAACGGCTGGATTAGAACGGGTAACGTGCTTCGTTGACGAGGTATTCACGCTGTATTACTCTAGAGATTGGCGAAAAAATTGAATACGCAGACGGATCGAGAATTCCACTCGTGGAATTTACCCCAATTCTATTTTCTACACACCTTAGGCGAAACTCGCCTAGTCGTCAGCCAGCCCGCTGACATTTCCTTCAACCTTATCCATAGGACAAAACATCAATGTATGGACAAATGGTACCGGTCGGCGGAGGCGACACCATTCCCCTACGTAAATCAAATCTGTTAGTAGGAAGACGTGAAAGTTGTGACATCGTTTTGCGCTTCGCCAATGTGTCGGCCCATCACTGTCAGCTTTCTTGCGAAAATGGATATTGGTACGTCAAGGATCTGAACAGTCGCAACGGGACGAAAGTGAATGGTCGCCGAGTGCAAAAGAAGCGAATCGATCCCGGTGACGAAATTGCCATTGCCAAACACAAATACGAATTCTTGTATTCGCCTGCGGAACTGGGCGCCGTCGGACCTCCGCCACCCGAAGAAGACGATCCTGTGAAAGACATCATGTCTCAATCACTGCTAGAACGAGCGGGCTTGGAACGCAAAGACAAGGACGAATTCAAGAAACGTTACGACTTGCGTTCCGGACAGGGTGGTCGATTCAAAGATCCCACCGAACCCATTTAAGCTGCAAGGCTGACTTCGATTCGACCTTGAGTGCGAACGAGTGCGTACCAAACACAAGCCGCTTTGATAACCGTTGTCAAAGCGGCTTTTTTTCATAGCTTCATGCCAACGAAGCGGCATGTTGCATCGCGAACAGCATTTCGCGACAGATCTGCGCAGACCGTTCGTCATAAACCTGGGCTTCATTCGGCGTGTCATCTGCCGCTTTGGGGTCTTCATACCGAATGGGCGCTCGCAATTCACATCCCGACACGATCGGACACGCTTGGTCCGCACTGGAAC
>JAGQOZ010000986.1 GCA_020426955.1 Planctomycetales bacterium | reverse complement strand
GGATGAGCTTTTCGCAAAGCGATGATTTCAACCAGCCGAAGTAATATTCCCAATCGAATTCTCCGGGTGATTCCCCGCCCCAGGCGATCTGGTGTTTGGCACAAAACGACTTGCTGCTGTGAACAAGCATTTGCAGATCAAATGCGTTCTCGGTGACACCGTCGATATTCAGTGTGTGTGGCATTTGTGGATTGAAACTCCATGGTGATTCAGCAAGTCGATTTGAGGATTAGAGTTAGTCACACCATGAGTGAAAAGGTCACTGAGCAGCAGAACGCTTGGGATAACGGGGGGCGAGCCAAAGACATCAACTTCAGGACCGCCTACGCCGAGCCCTCCCGTTCATCCCATTGTTCAGTGGCGCGTTGTCCATCGGGAAAGGGGTCGGTAGTGGATAATTCACCGGTCGGTGTTTCGTAATACAGTCGGCCGTTGATCGAGTACACATTCGGAACGCCCAACCGCCTATTCGCTTCTTGCGCTCTGGCAACGCCCCGTTTGCCAATGCGCACGATTTCGTCGATCGCGGCGTAGGCTTCGGCAGATAACTGAGATCGGATCATCGCAAATCACCAACAATTGCCAAGAAGGTTGCAAATAAGTCGGAATTGCGGACGGCGGTTTGATCGCCAGCTCCGACGGCAATGTCTTCTAAGGTTGTCTTTCCATTGTAGAGTAAGACCCACCTATCGGCCAGTTCACGATAGATTGCCCAAAAGTTGCGAATGGACCTCGTAAATCGACGTCGGATGTCGGACTCAGGTACGTCGTGGCCACCTGCCCGGACACGTTGGGCCACACGAGCCACACAAACATCGGCTGATTCGACAAAAAGGAACGCAATACTGACCGAGTATCCGGCGTCTCGCGCTGATGCGACGAGGTTCCGCATGGTCAAGCCGGAAAGTGTAGACTCGCAAACCAACGATGTCTTCTGTGAAATATCCGCCTGGATTGTGCGAATGAACTGACGTGCTGCAGCGATCTCGGCGGCAGCAGGATCCGTCGGATTCAGCGTCGCTGCAATGGCATCCGCACCGACGTAGGGCAAGACTAGTTCATCAGCGTATTCGAGCGCAAGTGTGGTCTTACCCGATCCATTCGGGCCACCGACGATGAAGAGGTGAGGGGATTCTGCCAATCAATACACCATTCGTTCGGTCCGAGTCAGTGAAGTCACAGAACGACAGCCGTAACCGGGCGGCCGCCATAGACTCTGACTTCAAAACCCGCACTTCCGGCCGCTCCGTGTGCACGGCATTGATACTCCTCATGTCCTTGCTTGAGCAAGCGAACCTGTCCAAAAAGGTCGATGCCTTTAATGTGGAACGAGGTCAGCGAGTGGCTGCCTCAAAAAGTTTCGCGGCTCAAGCTCACTTGCTCAAGAAAGCACATGATGAGATTCTACCAACAACAACATCAATTCTACTGCGGAATCGATCTGCACGCCAACTGCATGCACGCCTGTATTGTCGACCAAAACGGCAAAAAATATCTACACAAAAACTTCAATACCAAACGGCCTCGGCTGTTTCTGGCCGAATTACGCCCCTATTCGCAACAAGATCTGATCGTTGGTTGCGAATCGACCTTCAACTGGTACTGGCTGGCAGATCTATTCGACGAAGAAAATATTCCGTTCGTCTTGGGTCACG
>JAGQOZ010000985.1 GCA_020426955.1 Planctomycetales bacterium | reverse complement strand
CACCACGGGTAAATCTTCAGCAAATGGGATTCGTCGCCTCATTCACTACGGGAAAATCTTCAGCAAATGGGATTCGTCGCCTTATCCACCACGGGTAAATCTTCAGCAAATGGGGTTCGTCGCCTTATTCACTACGGGAAAATCTTCAGCAAACGGGATTCGTCGCCTCATTCACTACGGATAATGCGTCAGTTGCCGCTCGCCCATTATTTGCAGAGCTTGGTGTTGTCCAATGAGGTACGAGCCCGTTCTTGGCAGTCCTTTACGAAAAAAATGCAAGAACGTCAGTGGCGGATACAGGTGAGTTGCTGGTAGTACCATCCACGCAGAGCAGATGTTTCACCATTTTCGCAAATTCACTGCTTCGACAATATTCAATTCTTGTGCCGCAACTGGAAAAAAAGTGTCGACGAAGCCAGGGCGATCCCATTCGCGCCAAGGTTCGTCCGGCGGGGTGGTCGATTTCAGCAGGACCAAGTTCGCGTGCAATGTTTCTGCCAAACGAGCGGCAATGGAGTCGCTGGTGACGGACCAATCGCAAGGCAGCGGCCCATTCGAGTGTGCGGCATCGTCACTCCGCAAAAAACTTGCACATTGAAAAAAGACAATTGCGTTTGGCGTGTTCAGACGCAATTGTGCGACGGGCAATTGCGATTCAAGAGTACACGTGTGGCCAAGTTGGCCGCGCATTCGATCGAACAGCGTTTGCGTATGCCGATCCATCGTGTAGATCGCTTCCCAATGAGCGGTGACGTCGTCCATAGTGCCTTGCTGACATTCTGTTCGCAACGAATCGACCGCCTGTCCACCGCCCACAACCACCAAAGAACTCACAGGGGGACGAGAGCCGAACCAGCGCTGCAAGGCGAAGTCTAACTCGTCCCAGTTCAACAGGCTACCGCCGATTTTGACTACTCGTACTGCCGTCATGCGCCGGTCACTTCCTGTGCGATGACAGCTAAGGCGTGAGCGGTGCTGCAGCGTGCCACGGTGCGTCCCAATTGCATGCGCAGGCTGATGAGAACGCATTCGATGCCGAGTTGTTCTAGGGCGCGTCGAGCGAGAAATTCGCCGTGGCCGGAAAGGACAATGGACCGCGGCGCGTCGTTGGTTCGCGCCAAAACGCGTTCAATGGCAGACGCCAAGTGTTCGGCCTGCGCTTCCGCAATCGTTTGCGAAATGGCAATCGCGTCGCGGTGATTGAAGTCGTCCGCGTCGGCACAAATGGAACGAGCCAACCGGTTTCTGGCGTAGGCTTTGGTGGCAGGACGTCCGTCGGCAGAATAGTAGTTGGCCGAATCTTCGTTCAGATCCCCTAAAATCACATAAGCGTCTTGTGTCGTTGCAAAATATTCATGAGCCAGCGGGCACATGCGGTCTCGGTAAGGAACTTCGCGAGCGATAGCGCACAGCGGCGAACGTTCCACACCGGTGTAGACCATTTCCCCGCTAATCAAACGCTGCGTGTCGGTTGCTCCTTTGTGCAGCGGCAATCCGTCGCGAAACAACACCACGTCACAAGTGGTCGAACCGACGTCCAGCAGCAGCGCCGTTCCAAGTTCCATGTATCGGCCGACGAATCGAGCTAACGCGTGCCAGTTGGCAGCCGAAGCTTCCGTGTAACGGCGTTTGGCGACGGGCGGTGCCACTAAAGCTCCGTCCT
>JAGQOZ010000984.1 GCA_020426955.1 Planctomycetales bacterium | reverse complement strand
TAGAAGACAGTGAAAATGGTTGCAAAGCGGCCGTCGCTGCTGGAGCTCATGCGGTTGCCGTGCCTGGTGATCACAGCCGACATCATGATTTCGGCGGCGCTCAGCTGATTGCCGAAAGTCTGGCCGACCATCGACTCTTGGGTTTTTTCGCGTAAACAGATTGGCTCAATAGAAGCTTAAGCGAGTTTAGTCAAATGCGGTCGTAGCTTCGTTTGCACCAAACCAAGTCACGCGTTAACCAACGAAACGGCCACGTCAGCTGGCGCACCTTCTGGAACATGAGCCGCCGAGTCGGACCCAAAAAGCTGGTCCCCGGGCACACCGTTTCGCGACAGCTGTTTTTCGGCCCACTGTTGAATGCGACGGCGCTGGTCCGTGCCGACATCCTGCATTCGGTCTGCCGTGTCTCGCTTCAGCAAGCTGGTTGTGTTCTGCAGCAAATGAGGTGGAGTGATTTCGAATAGATCCTCATTCGCTTGCATGTGTTCCAAGCTGGCGTGTCGCAGAATCATGGCGAGTTCTTCATTCGCCAATGACGGCAAGTTCAAGAATGCGTTGACTTGTTGCACCACCGCTGTCAAGTTGGATTGCATGTCTTCCCAGCGAACCAACAGAATGTTCGAATTCTGCTGAGCTTGTTGCCACCAGCCGGAAACATGTTCGGGCCAGCTGCCCCACCACATTTCTAACGACGAAGTAAACCACGCTTCGATCGTGGCGGCCGCAGGCAATCGGCTTTGCAAGTGCGTTCTCAAGAAATCGACCCAACTGGCATAGCAAGATACGGGATCTTGAACAATGTAGATATATTTGGCGTGCGAACGAAACGGAACGTGCGAAAACGGCAAATGCGTTTTGATCACTCGCTGATTGATCGGCCCCATGGTCGGCGCGTCGTGAACGGAAACGGATGACTTGGCTTCCAGCCAGGGGGAAACGGCGTTCAGCGAAGTCCCATCTTCTGCCAAACAATCTTGGCCTCGGTGTAGCACCAGCAACACCAATTGTTGCATCCACGTCGTTCCGCATTGCATGTGCGTGACGACAAAAACATCATTGGACGATGGCTGGTATTCAAACGCGCGTTGAAAAGATTGCGGAGTGCAAGTGCTTTTGGGGCCGGCCAATTCCCGAACTTTGAAGCTGGCGTTTTCAAACCGAAATGGACTCAGGCGGTTTAACAGATACAGCACGGGGCGCAGAATTTGACCGTGCATTTGTAGCGCGCGACGGAAATGCCTGCGTTCATGACGAGACTTTCCGTAATAGGCAGTACCGGTGGTTTGTAGTTCCATCCATGCCATAACCACCGACAAGTAAATGAACGGAACAAAGCAAGCGAACGCAATCAAGCCAGCGATGACAAATGGCAGCATTGTGTCTGATCCTGTAGAACGGTTTTATTTCTGCGTGAGTCCGCCGCAAAAAATATAGTTCTGTCAGGTATGACCGGTTTTCCAAAACTTTGGAACGAACCGGTTTGTATTCGTCAAGAAGCGGTTGCCACCAGATTTAGCGACTGTGACGAAAATGCAGATGAGCGCTATTTCTGATTCTTGTCCGCGTATTTTTCGTAGTCTTCTGGTTCGTCTTCGTATTCAACTTCTTCGCCTTCCGCTACGGCACCGTTTTCATATTCGTATTCGTATTCATCGGACTCGTATT
>JAGQOZ010000983.1 GCA_020426955.1 Planctomycetales bacterium | reverse complement strand
TAATCAGCAGCCCGCGAATAGAACAGCTCCACTCCGTAATAGCTGGCGGCCTTTAAGTGCTCCAGAGTTCGAAGCGCGCCTAGATCATCAAAGAAGTGCGACGAAATCAAGTTCGCACCCCCTTCTCCTCGCGTGATGCTGAACAGCACGGTGCGAACACCCAGGCCTCGAGCACAATACGCCAGAGTGGCACCATCTTCATCGTCCGGATGCGCCACCACGTGCAATACACTTCCTATGGATTGCAACTCTTTTGTGCGAAGATAGCTACCGACCGCGCCATCTTCCAGTTGCAAATCTTGGGCGTTAACGATATTCGCCGCGTAAACAGCTCCCAATATCAAAAACGACGAATATGGAAATGCACGCCGGACTGACAGAAGTCTCACCAACCACCGCGACATAAATGCAATCCTGAATAGCTGAATGAATGTGCGCCTAGACCACGTTCTGATATCCAATGCGAACCACGTGCGAGCCCACTGTGAAATCGAACCACTCATACGAATCGCATCGCGAACGCTCAACATACCACGTCGGGTGGGTCACTTCGAGTAGCGAATCATCGACGAATAAGCTCGCCTGGTAAGCGGCAATCGAGCCGAGCGAGATTCAATTTGATCTACTACGGCAGTTCAAGCAGCGGCAAGGTTCGCATCAGCACCCAACCAAGAATAGCCAAAGTTCCCCCAAGACTGATCGCCAGCCGCAGCCAGTGACGCTGGATTGGCAATAAGACAATCAAGTTCGCACACAAACTGGCAGGAATTGCCGCAAACAAATACCACGGCACGCCGCCATAGTCATTGAAATAGCCGCTGGCACACAGTCCCCACAGGACCGTGGCGATCACCGGTCCCACCGCCGTATTCACGACCAAAGTTCGCCGGTTCCACCAACCGATTCCGACAACCGCAATCGACACGGAAACTGACACAGCTAAGAACGCGAACGTAGCGTTGGCCGAAGCAATCAAGACAGGCACTGACGTCAACATTGCAGCCATGACCGAAATCATCCACACGTACGTCGGGACGTTTTTCACGCAAGCGAAGAACACGCATTGCAGAAACATAGCGATTCCAAGTGCTATTTGCCAACGAGTTGGATTCGCTTGGAAATCCGGGACCAGCAACCAACCGCACAGCACGGCCAGACCGACCCAAACAATTGATTGCATCCACATTCGTTCGAACGACGCAACGACCGATGTGCTGGCAGCGGCCAACGGGACAAGCACCATCAACCACTGCCACGATTCCATGGCGCCCCAGCGAGGCCAGCCATGAAAAGCCACCTGCGCCGACACGTAGGACAACGCGATTCCCCACGCCGCAGAAATGGCGCGAAACCGAACCGATCGACCGTCGTTTGCGCCTGGCACACGCTGACGCAAATCGACCATTCTGCCGATCCACAGCAGCAGACTTGTCACAGCCGCCGGTACCACGACAGCGAATAGCAGAATTCGCGACAGCACTATTTCGTTACGCCTTGCAGACTCACATACAAACGCACTCGATCACTCAATCCTTGCGGACCACCCACACCAAAGTCACTTCGTTTGATGGCAAACAAAGCTTCGACGCCCATCCGACTGTCGCTACTTCGTCCTTGCCCCTTGCCAATTTCTTTGATCGTGATCGTCGCTCGTTTCGTAACGCCC
>JAGQOZ010000982.1 GCA_020426955.1 Planctomycetales bacterium | reverse complement strand
GGCTTTAAAGAGTTTGCTCGTAACCCGGTTCCTTACCGAGACCCTGTTGCGCGAGCCAATGATTTTCTGGAAATCTACACTCCGGCGGACGAAGCGAAACTGAAAGAACAGGGTGCGCGTTGCATGGACTGCGGCGTCCCGTTTTGTCAGTCCGATAACGGTTGTCCCATCGATAATTTAATTCCCGAATGGAACGATTTGGTCTACAACGGTCGCTGGCAGGAAGCCCTGAATCGATTGCACAAGACCAATAATTTTCCGGAATTCACAGGCCGAGCTTGCCCGGCGCCGTGCGAAGGTTCGTGTGTCTTGGGAATTACCAATCCACCCGTCACCATCAAGAATATTGAAAACGCCATCATCGACAAAGGCTGGGAAGAAGGCTGGATCAAGCCCGTGGTTCCGGCCAAGCGAACTCAGAAACGAGTTGCCATTGTCGGTTCCGGCCCCGCCGGTCTGTCCGCCGCCGCTCAGCTAAACAAGGCAGGCCATACCGTGACGGTTTATGAACGAGCGGATCGGATTGGCGGCTTGTTGATGTACGGCATTCCCAACATGAAGCTGGAAAAGGATCTGGTGCAGCGTCGAGTGGATCTGCTAACCGAAGAAGGCGTCACCTTCGTCACCAACACGCACGTGGGCAAAGAAGAAGACTTTCCCGAAGGACATATGACTCGGATCATGAAGGAACGAGGTTGTTCGCTGCAGTTTGTCGATCCGAATAAATTAAAAACGGAAAACGACGCCGTGCTGTTTTGCACCGGCGCAACCAAGCCTCGTGATCTGCCGATTCCGGGTCGCGAATTGGCCGGCATCCATTTTGCCATGGACTTTCTGACTCGGAACACCAAGAGTTTGCTCGATTCCAAACTCGCCGACAACGACTACATCTGCGCCAAAGACAAAAAAGTCATTGTGATTGGTGGTGGCGATACGGGCGCGGATTGCATCGGCACTTCGCTTCGCCACGGTTGCACCAGCGTGGTGAATTTTGAACTATTGGACAAACCGCCGGCCGAACGAGCGGACAATAATCCGTGGCCGCTGTGGCCTCGTATTTTCCGAGTAGATTATTCGCACGCGGAAACGGAGGCTCGCTTCGGCAATGATCCTCGAACTTACAACATTCTGTCCAAAGAGTTTTTGGGCGAAGGGGGGAAGGTCACTGGCGTTCGCACCGTGAATGTCGATTGGTCGAAGCCTTCGGATAAAGCTCCGTTCAGCGAAGTACCCGGTTCAGAAAAAGTTTGGGAAGCCGATCTGGTCTTTTTGTCCATGGGCTTCTTGGGACCGGAACACACGGCCAGTGACATGCTGGGATTGGAATACGATCAGCGTAGTAACATTGCCGCACAGCACGGCAAGTTTGCCACCAACGTTCCAGGCGTGTTTGCGGCAGGCGATTGCCGCCGAGGCCAATCGTTGGTGGTGTGGGCGATCAATGAAGGCCGCGGTGCCGCTCGCGCCATCGACGAATTCCTGATGGGCTCCAGCACCTTGCCCGCACCCGGCTATACGCTCGGTTCGTCCCTGTCCGTCGCCACGACGTAGACGAACCCGAGCAACAGGTGAATGACGCGTGAAGCCGGCATAATTGAATTATTGCAGAGTTTTGCCGATTTTCGACCTCTACGCGGTACCACCTCCGCTTCGTTCAGCGACTTGATGTAACGTGTT
>JAGQOZ010000981.1 GCA_020426955.1 Planctomycetales bacterium | reverse complement strand
ACGAAATTCCAAGATTTGTCCATCATCACTAAACTAAACCGCCAACCAAGTTTCACATCTTACGCTGAACCAATACATAACGTCATCGTCGATGTTAACGTCGTATGTACCTACGATGTTAACTTCACCGTCAATCATCCTCGCTTGTAGCCCGATGGCCACGTTTTCACCGCGCGGAACGGTCGCCCGTGTCCCCTCAAGTATCGGGCTTGACGTGCTTCCAGGAGAGACTCCAAATCGCCATTGATCTGGTTGTAGAACGTCTTCTCCGTCAGGTCCGCCAACAAATGATTCTTCAAGGTAAACGTCGATGGAATTCGAATGAGGCAGGCTGTGGTCAGGATCGTCGAGGCGATGCCGGAGCGTTACGCGCCCAAACGACGTAATTTCGCTATTCGCATCGACGTCGCCCAGTGAAAGATCGCGTAGCGCCACGACCGAATTGAATTCTAACGGAGCAATAATATCTTCGTACCGATAAACGTCAACGCTTTGGTCAAGCCTGCCAATATTCTTGATGTGAATTCCGTCCGATTCAAATTGCATATCGCCCGACCAAGCCCTTCCCCAATCCGGCAGGTCGAATCCGTTTCGAAATTCGTCAACCGTGACGTCTGCATGGACTGCAACACTCGCACCTGCGGGCAAAAACACGAAGAACAACACAAACCTAATTATTGACCTTGCCATTCGAATGCTCCTACATCGGGATTACCGTCACTTCTAGCACGTCCGAGCACATCAAGTTGGTTTACGAGAGGAATCAGGCCTACCGATCCGTCGACGCAGGTCGAACCATCCACTTCGTAATCGTCGCCTGCGAACCAATCAACGACTCCAAACGCGTCATCGACAAAACAATTTCCCAGAACATTGCCGCCAATCGGGAATAGATCAGAGTAACCACTCACGGACGGCAGATAAGTACAACTGGCGAAAAGTGAAACGCCAACGGGTAGTGGCGTATATGCAAAATTTGCCGGTGGCGAATTCGTGTTTGAGAAAGCACTGCCGATCGTAAAGTGACGGAATCCGTAGACAACACAATCTGAGACCAGATTGCCCGACGATTCGCGACATGCTTCGATAAAGATGTTTTTTTCCACTAACCCGGACGTCATGTTTGTTGGATCGCCGACAAAGGTACAGTGGACGAACTTGTTGCCGATGACATCTTGAACGCTTTCTCCGTCGGAAAGATCTTCACGGAAACCGCCATTCTGTTCGCTGAGCTGAATGGCAATTTCGCACTCGAATAGACAGCTTTCAGGGTCATCACCGGGTCATCACCGGGTCATCACCGGGGACACAGGCGTTTTGTGGGTGGTCACGGTATTTCTAAAAGTGGCATTCTAGTCAAAAATGCGGTAGCTGTCCATTCTAGGAACAAAATCGCGTTTTGAGCCCAAATCAAGACCAATTCAGTGGCAATCTGGGAAAGCGACGAGGAACAAATTGCCCTTGATTTCGGTCAATTCGGTCAGATCACAGAATGGACAGCTACGAACGATTAGGGAGTCAATATTCGCCGATAGCGACAGCCTCTGCGATGAGTGACTTCGGCGTTCGAGTGTTCCAGCGTGAGATACGCGAATGATGCGGAAAACAGGAAACCAAATGGTTCTCGACACTTCGGGGCTGTCCGGCAAATTCGTCCGCCAAGCCCGGACAGAGAATAAAAC
>JAGQOZ010000980.1 GCA_020426955.1 Planctomycetales bacterium | reverse complement strand
CGTGGCGCTCAAGATGCTGCCCGAAGATCGCTGGACCAACCCGGATGTGATTGTTCGCTTTGAACGAGAAATGGAGGCGATTGGTCAGCTGGATCATCCGCATATTGTGCGAGCGTCCGATGCGGGCGAAGACAACGGTTTGCATTACCTGGTGATGGAATATGTAGACGGCATGGATTTGGCTCGCATGGTGCGTCGCTTGGGCGCACTGCCGATTCCCGAAGCATGCGAATTGATTCGGCAAGCCGCCGTTGGTCTAGAATACGCTCATGAACATGGTCTGATTCATCGAGATATCAAGCCGTCCAATTTGATGCTGGGTTGGCAAGCCAAGGATGGAGCGAAGAAGAGTTCGCCGCCTACGGTCAAAGTGTTGGACATGGGGCTGGCGTTGTTAGGAGACGAACATTTTCAGCACGAACATGAACTGACAACTATTGGTCAGTTGATGGGAACGCTGGACTACATGTCGCCTGAACAAGGGATGGACAGTCATGACGTGACGGCGACCAGCGACATTTTTAGCCTGGGCGCGACGCTGTTCAAATTGTTGACCGGCAAATCACCGCTGGACGCCATGAACGTGACCACTCCGCTGCGAAAAATCACCACGCTGGCTACCAAAGACCTGCCATCGATTGCCGAACAACGCACCGATTTGCCGCCGGAATTAGTGCAGTTGGTCGACCGCATGTTGGCTCGAGAACCACAGCACCGCATTTCGTCGGCGTCCGCAGTAGCCAGTCAGCTGGAGCGATTCACCAAGAACGCGGACTTGTCAAAACTGTTGCGTAATGCCGTCCAAGCGAATTCGGGCGAACCGGTTTCGGTAAACCAAAAACGAATCGGGCTACCAAACGCCGAATCAGCTCGGGCGGTTGGCGATAATTCGGGGCGACGAAAATTTCCGTGGCGAATCGCCGTCGGGTTCGCCGGGTTCTTGATTCTGGCGGCCACGGTGTTCCGACTTTCGACCGACTACGGCCAATTGATCGTGGAAACCGATGCCGACGATGTGACCGTAGAAGTGCGGCAAGGTGAACGAGTGGTCGATACGATTGAAGTCGCGGCGGGGCAAGCCAGCGGAGAAACCACCGTTCGTTCAGGAAAATATGAATTGGTGCTGGCCGGTGCTGGAGAAGAACTTCGATTGGACGCCAATTCCGTTTCCATTCGTCGGAATGATGTGGAGACGGTGCGAGTGACCAAGGTTGGTTCGCAGGAAGCCGACCAAGTCGCCAAAACGTTGGTTTCGAATCGCACTTCGCCCAAGCAGCCCACGTATGATGGCCGGACGTATGCGGAATGGCTAACCGAATTGAAAACGGAGAAGAAAGCGGAACGGATGATGGACGCCACCAAGGCGTTGCTGACGCTGGGTAGCACGGATCAGTCGGAAGAGGCTGCCAAAGCAATCATCCAAATCATGCGGACGCACGGTTCGATTGTGGAAGACGGTTCGTCACAAGGGAAGTTGATTGGCTTTGTTCGAGAAGAATTGCAGAAGATGCCGGCCGACGCATTTTGGGCAGCGGTAAAGGAAGAACTGCAGTACGGGAATCATCGCAGTCGAGAATTCTTGGGCTGGTTCTTTCTGGCAAATTCAAGGCTGATCAGCGAACACTCGGACGAAATTGCCAATTTGCTACTCCAGGAACTAAGCGAACCACAAAGCCATTGGGCAT
>JAGQOZ010000979.1 GCA_020426955.1 Planctomycetales bacterium | reverse complement strand
ATTCGTCCGCGTTGTCATAGTACCAAGCGTATTCGCCTAGTTCGCTGGCGTCGTTACCAAAGGAATAGGCGTCCGTCGAACCAGCTCGGCAAGCGTATTCCCATTCGGCTTCCGTTGGCAAGCGATAGAAGTTAGACATCAAATACGTCATCCACTTGGAATACTGCCTAGCCGAATAATGGCTCATCGTGACGGCGGGCTGCGTGTCATCTTCACCCAATTCAAAAGTGAAAGTCGGTTCGTACAACGGCGTAGGGCAAGTGATGGTTTGCGAACGGTTTTCATCCGTCACGGTGCGAATGCCGCGGAATTCAAACTTCTTGAACACTTCATACATCGACATAAAGTGCTTGTATTCGGTCCAGCTGACTTCACATTCGGCCATCCAGAACGGTTCGATACGAACTTCTACTTGGGGTCCTTCATCTTCTTCGCGACCTTCTTCTGATTCCGGACTGCCCATTTTGAAAGTACCGCCCGGAATGGGCAACATGCGAAAGGTGGCTTTCGAACCAGGAATGTGCACTTCGTACGGAACCATGAATCCCTTGTCCGTTTCTACGAATCGGCCTTCCGCAGGCTTCTCTTTGACCAGCCCGGTTGGCAAGCCTTCGTCCGACTTGGCGGTTGAACCCGCCACGGCCAGCATGCCTGCTGCCCAGCCAAAATATGTCCAGAAACGGTTAAAAAACATATGCACCTCGTATCACTCTGGTTGTTTTCCGATAAACACTTTTCCTCTTTACCATTGTAGGCACTTTCAATTCGACAAGGAATGCTGGGCAATCTTGCCTCGCATGTCGCTCGATTCTCGGTTTCGGTTATGCGGAATGTAAAGATCGTTTGTCAAGCCAACGGACGGTGACGCCTCCATTCGCTAATTGCCAAAATCGATGAAGTCGGCCAAACGAATTCAGGAATTCGGCAGGTGAAATGGCGGTTCGCTTCAATAGGGCTTCTTATCTGGAATCAACCGGATTAAATTGACCGGTTCGGACGGCGCGCGACTGACGACAAAAGAAACCCCAGCTAATCCATGGCGCAGCGGCAGCATTAGGTTGCTTAAGTCATTTGCGTGGAACCAATTACGGTACCTCAACGAATCTTCAACAGCAAAATCATCATGGCTGAAACTCGCGATGTCGTCATCACCGGAGTGGGTGTGGTTAGTCCCATTGGGATTGGTCAACACGCATTTTGGGATTCGCTGATGAGCGGTCGCAGCGGAGTTGCTTCGCTGACACAGTTTGACGCCAGTGCCCTGACCGTTCGCTTTGGAGCGGAATTGGCAGACTTCGACCCCAAGCAACACGTGAAGCCTCGCAAAGCGCTTAAAGTCATGTGTCGCGAAATCCAAACCGCCTTTGCCGCCGCAGGATTGGCCGTGGAATCGGCCGGAATCACTAACGAAAACGTCAATGCCGAACGCTTTGGCGCCGTCTTTGGAAGTCAGATGCTGTACGGCGAATTGGACGAATTTGTCGACCTGTATCAAGCCTGCAAAAATGACGACGGAGAATTTCAATACGAACAATACGGTGACCTGTTTCCCACCAAAATGTTTCCGCTGTGGATGCTTAAGTATCTGCCCAACATGGCCGCCTGTCACGTGGCTATCGCCCATGATGCTCGAGGCCCTAACAACACCATTGTCTTGGGCGAAGCGTCCAGCTTGTTAGCGGTTAGTGAAGCGG
>JAGQOZ010000097.1 GCA_020426955.1 Planctomycetales bacterium | reverse complement strand
CCGAACAGTTTCATGGGATTTGCAAAATAGTTCTGCAGATATTTGACGGTCATCAGGTCCAGGATGACTTGAATGGTGCGAGCGATCCCGTATTTGCTTTCGCCAAACTGTCTAGCTCGATGATTGGTCACTACTTCCGCACATCTCGCTCCGTGTTGAGAAGCCAAGATGGGAATGAAGCGGTGCATTTGCCCGTACAGCTTCAGCTCTTTGGCAATGTCGGTTCGAATAACTTTGAGCGTGCAACCTAAGTCGTGAACGGGAACTTTGGTGGCTTTGGAAATCAGCCAGTTGGCAATCTTGGAAGGCAGCTTGCGACTGAGCCAAGCGTCTTGTCGTTGTTTTCGCCAGCCATGAACCAAGTCATAACCTTCTTCAAATTTGCGAACCATCATCGGAATGTCAGCAGGATCGTTTTGCAAGTCGCCGTCTAAGGTGACAATGGCGTCACCCGAGGCGTATTCAATTCCTGCTTGCATGGCAGCCGTTTGGCCGTAGTTCCGTCGAAAGAACACCACTTTGACCGCCGAATCAGAATCGGCCAGCACGCCCAACGCATTGCGACTGCCATCCGTGGAACCGTCATCGACAAAGATAATTTCATAGTCGTAGCCAGACGGTTGCAGCACGTCGGTCAGTTGCCGATGCATGCGGTTCACGTTTTCCAGTTCGTTAAAAACAGGCACGACAATCGATAGTCGCATGAAAGGTTGTCCTTTTGATTGACTGGTGGAACCGCGTTGCTTGTTTGCGCCGTCTGCCAGTTCAAGGCGAAATTTGTTTGTAGTACCGCCTTTAGGCGGATTATTTTTTTTGCCAAAAAAGTCCGCCTAAAGGCGATACTACGAACCTGTATGTAAGTAATTACCGGTCGAACGCAAACTAAGCCGCTCGACGCATCTGCGGCGGCATCCCCATTTCCAACGAATCACGCGGCTGACTAGGCAAACGATTTGGATTCGTTGGATTGCTTTGGTTCGCAGCGGATTTGGTCGGTAAGTCGTCCATCTTCAAAATCATTTCCAGCAACAACAGGTTCGCACGATTGTAAACATGCCTGGCGCTGGACGTGCCAATGTTCTCGAGTGCTCGGTCAACAACGTTCATAAACGCGCGAGCCAACCGGACTTTGGTAACTTCCGCCGATCGAGTGCGTTGTAGAAAGCGTTCCATTTCGTCGCCCAAATTTTGGCTGCGCATCACCACGTAGGTTGTCAGCAAATCGTTCAGCAGCATCTCCAACCAATCGTCGGTTTCGTCCATAGGCAATGCGGCGTCGACGCCCAGCAAGCGGACAATGGCCCGTTGTTCTGCGGCTAATCGGCGAACTTCGTCCTGTTCGATACTGCGACGCTGTTGTTCTAGCGAAAGCAGTCGGTCGTTTTCTTCGATCGCGCGACGACGTTCGGCGGAACGAGCCAGCCGCCAGACGAGTTCGCGAATGGTCATTTGATCGGCCGCAATGAATCCGTCCGCGCCAGCTTCGTGACAAACGGCCGCCAGATGACAGTCATTTTCACTGCCAACGACAAACACCGGTATTTGCGAACAGGTCTCCTTGCGAATCGCATCAATCTGCGTCAAGACTTGGTCCACGGAATCCCCATGCAACAACACTCCGTCATAAACCGTTTCACAAATGTGGTCGCAGAGCACTCGGAAATTGGCACATTCGTTCCATTCAATTTCGCAAGCCGCATCGTCGGCCAGCGCGGCATTCAACCAATCCAGCGGCAA
Source organism: Planctomycetales bacterium (assembly GCA_020426955.1). Classification (GTDB taxonomy): domain Bacteria; phylum Planctomycetota; class Planctomycetia; order Pirellulales; family Pirellulaceae; genus JAGQOZ01. The sequence goes on along the minus strand of JAGQOZ010000097.1, from coordinate 12,804 downwards.
CGTTTCGGAATAACCCAACAGTCGCATACGAGGCGGCAGCATGCCCCAAGGTGTTGGCGGACTTTTTTCCATGGATCCGGTTCGTGGCGTATTCACAATTTCGAAACCCTCCGTGATATCGAACGCGTGCCAGCACTCATCCGGCGCAGATGATCGCTGGGCGAGCGACTTGTAGCGAACCGGCCTGTTCGAGTCAATGGAAATCGACGCGAAAAGCATGACCGAAAGACATCGCGATTCGCCAAAAAACAGCCTGCTTTTCCGGCGTTTTGCGGGAAAGGCGGGCGTCGCGAAAAAATCGTGACAGATGTTTTCGTTAAGTATAGTTAGAGTCGCTAACTCACTGTCGGCGCAGTCGCATGCAGCGAATTTGCGCTCAATGTCCATTCATCCTTGTTATACGAAAGTGCTCGTGAACCGAACCCCTGTACGAATCGACTTAAACCGCACCTGGGCCGTGCTTGCCGATTCGTCACGATATTGCAGGGGCACAAATTGCACAGACACCGCAGTTTGATTCACGTTTCGTATGACAACGAGGACATCATGTACCGATATCATTTTTCTCTTTTGCTTGCTTTCACATTCATATTCGTTCTTTTTCCATGGTCGCTTCCACACCACACTGCCGCTCAGTCAGTGAATCTGATTTACGATCCCGCTACGGGCAATGTCACTTTGGAAGGTGATCCGTTGCCTGACGGGTTCATTCGACTGGGGACAAACGCCGATGGAATATTCTCGGGACACCGGCCGCCAAGGGAATGGAGCTGGCATCCTTATTTGACCGAATTCAGTACTAGTGGGGAAGCAGAATTCGAAATGGGACCACTGTTCGTTCCCGACCTAGGCATGGAAGATTTGGCAAGATATCTGTGTATCGAAGCCCAGGACGGCGAATTGTCTTCGGCACAGATAAACGGATTAATTCCGCTGCCGCAACCACCATGCGAGATCTTACCGAACCCTCGAATTCCGACGACACTGCTCACCAATCCACGCGCCGTTCTGCACTACAATTCGCAATCCGGCAATCTCCGAGTCGACGTCAGTGACCCCGACGCAAATGGCGCCGGCGCGCTTTTGACAACGCTGGAAATCGTATCGGCAAACAGGATTTTCACGGGCGATCCGGCTCAGCATATAACGTCGTGGGCGGACGTTGATACCGACGGGAAGATCTTCAAGATTAATACAAGTGGTTTCCACGACGTGGACTTTGGCAACGTCGTGGCCACGGGCTTGTCCAACGCCGAGTTCGTAGCAGACGTTTGCGTCGCCGGTTCGTGGTATGGTGGTGGCGGGGTATTGGCCGAGTATCAATATCCCGGCGCGGATATCGTGCCGATTCACTGTTCGAACGAAAGACTTTCGACGGATATTGACTTGCGGATGGCCAACGACACCAAGAAGTTCACCGTTGAATCGTCGGCCGATCCGATGACGACACTGGAATTGCGATCCAAGTCGGGCGTCTTCACGGGTACGCCGGAAAACGCAGACGAATTTGCCGTTTTCAATCGATTTCACATTTTGAAGCAAGATCGAAATGGCTTTTCGCAGATTGATCTCGGCACGCTGATTGACCCCAGCTTGTCACAGTCGTTCTTGGCCGAAGATCTTTCGTTCGATATCACCACCATCAGCGGCGCGACCATGGGCAATATTTCGATTCAGGTGCCCGAAGCGCAGTCGGTGAGTTGTGTCCTGGCGATATCGATGGGGCTGATGATCGGGCGGCACAGACGCTTGCGGAGCAGTTCCAGCCGTCGTTAGCGAGAAGGTTTGCGTTGGGGTTGCGGTTGAGGCGAAAATGGCAGCGTGGGACTGCGGCGCGATGACGGACGCGTCAGCAGTTCCAAGAACCGAGGCGATGCGGGGTCGTTGGGGAGTTCTTTCTGCAACGCCTCGTATTCCGCCTTCAACTTCACTTTGGTCGGCTGCGAAAGATCTCGAAACTTCCGCACTCGAAACAATTCCACTTCGCGCCCCACCAATCGGATCACGCGTGCATTATGTTTATCGAATCCAATTTGGAACGTGGTCGCTCGAGCCTGTCCGTCGCCAACCACGGGGCGCATACAACTGGTCAGCTGGCCGCTGTGCGAAGCGCCCAGGAAATGTCCCATTTCGTGGACCAAGGCTTCCAAGCGTTCGTTTTCAAACACCTTGGGCGCGGATTCGCGCAGCAAGATGTGCGAATGCAACGGGCCTCGAGTTCCCCCCAGCCCATTACGTCCTCGGAGAAACTTGTATTGGCTGGAAAAGGCAATGACAATTTGAGCCGGTTCGGGCGAAACTTCTTGTTCCAATTCACGAAGCGACTGACTCAAATCATTGATTCGGTTGTCAGACCGCCACGTACCAAATTCCTGGACTTGGAAGCGAAGATTCGTGTATTGCCCGATGATGTCCGACGCATTGGAGATCCTGGTGGCGAGTCGCTGTTGCCAGATCTTTGGCCGAGTCACTTCTTCTTCATCGGTGACAACTTTGACAAAGATGGTGTTGCCGGCTTGCACAGAAACCGCCGGCATCCAACTTGCGATCAGCAGAAGTGCCAATCGTGAATTACAGCAGACCTTGGCGAACCGCCCACACGGCAGCCTGAGTTCGATCGGAAACGCCCACTTTTCGCAATATATGCTGAACGTGTTCCTTAACCGTTTCGTAGCTAATCTCCAAAGCAAGGGCAATTTCCTTGTTGGTTAAGCCATTGGCCAGTTGACGCAGAACTTCACTTTCTCGTTGAGTAAGTGGGACTTCTACGTCCTGATTAAGCCGAGGCGTTGCCAGAGCACCGGTGACTCGGCGAAGTTCTTCTCGAGTCCAAACGCTTTCGCCATCCGCAACTTTTCTGATCGAATCAATCAGATGCTCGCAGGAAGTGCTCTTCAGCAGGTAACCGCTGGCGCCGAGCGCAACGGAACGAGCAATATACGTTGGATTGTCAAAACTAGAAAACATCATCACGGGAATTTCCGGTTTTTCTAGCTTGATTCGCCCCAACGCGGTCAGGCCATCGCCATCCGGCATGCGGATATCCATGATAACGATGTCCGGATGGATCTTGAATGCCAAGCGAACCGCTTCTTCACCACCGGTAGCTTCACCGACGATTTCGATATCGGTCCCGTCTAGAATGGTTCGCAACCCAGTGCGTACCACTTCATGATCATCAGCGATCAAAAGTTTGATTGTCATGTCAGTACCGAAACCTTCTTGACCCGATGCAAGGAATAATAAATTGAAAAAGCTTGCTCAATGTCGTAAAGAAAAATCTGAAACGCAAGTCCTGTAAGTGCGATCCCGAGTAGTTTTCAAGTAAACGGGCATTTTTTTTTCCCTCCCACATTCTTAGGAGGGATCATCTACCCCATCACATTATAGCCACATATCCTCTCGGGGCTATAAAGTTAAACTCGCAATTCACTTTGGGCCTTTTCCCAAGTCGAGTAACGATCACACAGCGGAGCTACCTGACTATCCCAAAACGCGTCCACCTGCTCGGGGGCTCGTCCGACAAACTGACGCGGGTCTGTCAGTGCCGAAAAGTCAACGGCTCGAAACATCGAGTCAGCTTTTATTCGGTCCAACAAATCGTTGTCAGCCCCGTCCTCCTTGATCGCTCGGCCCGCTTCGTGACTGAGAACTCGAATCCGCTCGTGCAGCTCCTGGCGATCGCCGCCCTGAGATACCGCAAGCATGAGAATGTTCTCTGTCATCATGAAAGGTAGCTCAGACTGCAAGTTCTTGCCAACAACTTGGGGGTAAACCACTAAGCCTTCCGCGATATTGCGGTATAGGATGAGGATTGCGTCGATTGCCAGGAAGGCCTGCGGCAGGACCAAACGTCGATTCGCGCTATCGTCCAGGGTTCGCTCCATCCATTGCGTGGCCAACGTTTGTGCCGGACTGGTTTGCAGACTGGTGACGAACCGAGCCAAACCACAGATTCGTTCGGAACGCATCGGATTCCGCTTATACGGCATGGCAGAAGAACCAATCTGACTGGTTTCGAATGGTTCTTCCAATTCCTTTCGATTTGCCAATATCCGAATATCGGTTGCGGCTTTCTGCGAACTCTGCGCGATCCCCGACAGGACGTCTAAGATCTGCGCATCAATCTTCCGCGGATAGGTTTGACCGGTGACGGCAAACGAATCATCAAACCCCATTTTCTGCGCAACTCGTTTCTCTAGCTGTTCAACCTTGGCGTGATCACCGTCAAAGAGCTTGAGAAAGCTGGCTTGCGTCCCGGTGGTACCTTTCACGCTGCGTGCCAACAAGTTGTCAATCCGATGTTCCACTTCATGCAGATCCAAGACCAAATCATACGCCCACAAAGTCGCTCGTTTTCCGACCGTCGTCGGCTGAGCGGGTTGCAAATGCGTAAACGCCAGGCACGGCAGATCGCGATATTCTTTGGCGAACTTGCCGAGCGAAATGATCACACCCGCTAGTTTTTCCGCAATCAGCCGCAATGCGTCTCGCAGCAACAGCAGATCCGCATTGTCGGTAACGTAGCAGCTGGTGGCTCCCAGATGAATGATCGGCTTGGCATCGGGACAGACATCTCCGTACGTGTGCACATGAGCCATGACATCGTGGCGCAACTGTTTTTCGTATTGTGCGGCGACAACAAAATCGATGTTGGCAACCTGTCGTTTCATTTGTTCAATTTGTTGGTCCGAAATGGGCAATCCCAGTTCTTGTTCCGCTTCGGCCAGGGCAATCCACAATCGCCGCCACGTTTCGAACTTGCGCTGCCCGCCCCACAGTCGACTCATTTCCGGCGAAGAATAGCGTTCAATCAAAGGGTTCTGATAAAACTCGTGTGACATCAGGCCGAAGTTCTCCTCAGTTTTGTCACGGCGCACGCCGCAACTCGCTCGCGTAATATAACTGCCTGATTGTAATTGCCCACCGTCTCGTTCGGCAGGGGACGCCGCGAATAGCAACGGCTGGAACCGACAAAAGGCAAAGAATTACATATTGGTAAGGTCATCCAACTGGTTCGGACCAAGCAAGCTGTCCAGGGCCGATGCGATTAGTTTGGCGAACTGATGATCGTGCGCATAGACTCGGCAAACTCGCTGGCTTATTGGCAAATGCCGAAACAGCTGATTGTCGGCCAAGGTCCGAATTTCGTCACGATCCGCGTTATACAGGAAGTTTTGGTTCCGCGCCGGACCTCGCGTATGAGGCCGATAGATGTGCCGCGGAATGTCAACTCGCAGAGGAATGTCCTTCGCTTCAGGCGGCAGCTGCTGGCGAACACGACGCTCTACCGAATCCGGATCACTAAAAATACTGGCCGCTTCCGAATCTTGTTCTCCAAACACCAAATTGCGTTGACAGACCATTCGCCAGACCATTTGTTGGCGCAGCAGTTGGTGCCACTGCTGTCCTAAAGATCGGATGCGCGCGTCTTCACTTTGCTGCCAACGGCCGGCGTCTACTAACAAGGAAGCCTCGGTAAAATCTAAATACGCATCCAGGTTTTCGGCTGGATTTCCTGCGAATAACAGATCCTTGCTTTCCGCAAACAAATCCGTCAACTGCAGGTCGATCGCGCGAACTTCTCGATGAAAATACACGGCGCGAAACAATTCGGATCTTGCAGCCATAAAGCGAAGTAAGGCATTCAGGCCTCGATCATGAATCGTCAGTCCCTGTTCGCTAAAAAAACTGTAGTGCAGCAGCCGTTCAATATCGAATGACATGGTGCTGTAACCTGTCATGTAGGCATCTCGCAACACAAAATCCATATTGTCGATGGTGTAGATGCCGCTGAGCAAACTTCGCAGGAAGCGCAACCACATGGGGCCTTCGTCCGCAGCGTTCGACTTGGGACGCTGAATTAACCAAGCGACTTGCGCCGGATCCAAACGTTCGCTCTCCTGCATTCGACTGTTGGGGTTTTGGCGCAGGTTGGCAAGTAGCGAACCGAGTTGCGATTGGATGATCTGAGCACCCAGCGTTTCGTGCGTCAGTCCAAACGGTGACAAGAAGTGGTCATCCAAGAAATGACCGAAGGGACCGTGTCCCACGTCATGCAGCAGTCCAGCCATGCGCACCAGGGTTTCTACATATCCTTGACTGGGCACCGACTGGCCCTGGTTCTGACACGCATGCACAAGACTATCGTAGAGCCGATCAATGGAACGACTGGCCAAGTGCATGGCGCCCAACACGTGTTGGAACCGAGTGTGTTCGGCGGTGGGAAACACCCACCATGCCGTTTGCAATTGGTGAATGTAGCGAAGCCGCTGAACCCACGGGTGCTGGATAATGTCCGCTTCGCTGGTTTCGCCATCAGGCACATGCTGTCGCCCGGTATAGGCAATATAGCCATGAATCGGATCATGACTTAATTCCGCTTCTTTCACAAATGACGTCATGTCTTCCACTGTCAAGGAAAAAGAGGGCAAGAAACAATACGCAATTAGTCTGTAAAAGACTTCCCAGGTTCTCTATACTCGCGATTCGATCTTCGATTCGGAATTCACCGACGCACGGTACAACTCGTGAAATCAGGGTCGTTTGCCGCACAGCGAATTCGTTTTTATGACGTAACGTCTGACGAATTCAACGGGAAACAGGAATCGCCGAACGATGGTTCTATAAAGGTCTCGTCTTTCGCACAACATTGCCGATAACACTCTATTGTAAACGCAACTGGCGGCATGCGCTTTTCGCTCCGTTTATTCAGGAGGACATTGTGGTCAACTTTCAGCTCAATCGATTCGTGCATCGTGCAGCGTTGGCGCTGCTGGCAGTGTCCATGACAGCGGTCCGAGTCTGCGCAGTGACTCCATTCGAAAACTTGGTTACGAATTCAACGAAGGGATTCTTGACCATTTCTAATTGTGAAGATTTTCGACAACATTGGCGAGAATCGCAATTCGGCCAACTGGCAGCCGATCCAACCACTCAGCCCTTTGCCACCGATCTGCTAGGACAAATACGAGATCGCTTGATTCAGCAAAATTTTGCCATTGAAATTGACTGGGCGTTGGTTGTTGCTTCGTGTGACAAAGAACTGGCCATTGCGGCGATCCAGCCGGACCATGATCCTGCAAAACATGCCAGCGTGTTGTTGATGGACACCACCGGGCGCACTGAAGAAGCCAAAAAATTAACGGCCGACATTGAAGCTCAGCTGATCAAGCAGAAGGCTCATAAACAACAACGATCGCTGGACGGGATCGAACTGACTACCTACACACTGCCGCGTCAAAAAGGTGAAACTTCGGGACGTCAAGTTGTGCATGTCCATCAGGAAGATTTGTACCTGGTCAGCAATTCTGTCGACGTAGCAGCCAGTTTAGCCAGCCGGTTTGCTCGCCAAGATGACGCGAATTCGTTAGCGCAAGATACAACTTATGTGTCCGTGCAGACGAAGCTGAAAAATGAAGGCGGCGAACAAGCTCAACTGCGATGGTACGTTCAACCGGTTGGGTTTGGCCAGATTATTCGAGCGTCTCGGCCACGTTCCATCAAAGACAAGACCATCTTGGCAGATCAGGGCTTTGATGCCATCCAAGCAATGGGTGGCACCTGCAATTTGACGGTGGGCCAACACGACGTAGAACACCACACATATATTTACGCTCCGGGCGAAGAGGGCGAACGATTCCGTTTGGCTGCTCGAATGCTGCAGTTCCCCAACCGCACGGATTGGTCCATCGAACCGTGGGTGCCCACCGACGTCGCTGCGTTCAGTCGGTTTAGTTGGAAACTACAAGAAGCCTTCGAATATTCCACTACGCTGGTGGATGCCTTTGCCGGAACGGATGGATTCCTAAATGACGTGCTAGACAGCATTCGCGATGATCCCAATGGCCCGAAAGTCGACTTGCGGAAGGAACTAATTGAACACCTCAAGGACGAAGGATTCGTCGTTTCGGACAATGTCGTTCCGACAACCCCTTCTTCCGAACGCACCATGGCAGCAGTGCCCCTGAAACAACCAGACACCGTCGCCAAGACCCTGGAAAAGGTGTTCAAAGAGGACGCATACGCGCGCAACAGTATCGTGGGCCAACACGTCATCTGGGAAATCTTACCCAGCGACAATTTTGGTGGGAACGAACCCGACTGGGGAAATTTGGACGGACTCGACGGATTTGAAGACGACTTTAGCGGCGACGACACCAGCGAAATCTCCAAGGACCAGAACAGCGATTTCGCCATCACCGTGGCTCACGGACACTTAATCATTTCGTCCCAGTATTCTCAGTTACAAGATTTACTGGGAGCTCAAAAGGCCGCTGCCCCTCTGAGCCAATCCGGTGACTACCAGACGATTAACGATCACCTGTTGGAATTAGGAGCGGGCGACGATTGTGCTCGCTTCTTTTCTCGATTGTCCGAAGTCCTACGTCCCAACTATGAACTTTTGCGACAAGGCAAAATGCCCGAATCAGAAACCATGCTGGGCCGATTGCTGAATCGCGTGCTAGGTCCAGAAGACAAGACGGAAAAACGCAAGCAGGAACTGAACGCACAAAAGCTGCCGGCATTTCAGTTGTTGGAAAAATACTTGGGGCCAGCCGGTTCGTTTATTCAGACGCACGACGAAGGCTGGGTGATTAAAGGAGTCATCCTGTCGCCCGAAGTGGTACAGAAACACGTCAAGTCCTCTGCCATGGTGGGACGGCCGCGACGTTAATTTCGGCCTGCACAAACCGCGTGGCATGGCATGAATGCCGTGATGTAGGCCTGCGTGATCTACGTCTGCGGCGAATTCGAATTCGGTTCGATGATCAACGGTTCGTCGGCCAGTGGATCTTGGATGCGAATGGACATACTTCCGTCCAAGAGCTGGTCAATTGTCTTGCCCACCACGGATGCTCGCCAACCTTGCGCCAAGGCAGGTACTTCTTCGTCGGTCCATTGTTTTGGCTGCAGTCGATACGCCACCAAGTCTCGTACATCCTGGACGGTTCCCACAATTCCGGGCGCCAGCTTTTGCGAGCGGCAAATACTGGAAAGTGCCGTTGCAATAAACTGGCCCAAGATAGTGGCTTGCGACGACGGCTTACGGCTTAGCGGCGCCGGCCACTCGCTTTTGGGAAGCTCTAATGCATGCTGAATACAGTCTGAAATCTCCGGCAAGGAACGTTTTGAAACACTGCGTTCCAGTCCGCGAATAGCTTGAATCTGTTTGATATCCGATTTCGCTCGACGCGAAAGTTCGATCAACAGGTCGTCTCGTAGAATTCGTCGCGGAGGACGATTGGTGGCCTGAGCCACACCTTCGCGCCACCGCCACAATTCGCGAAGAATCACCAGACTTCGTTCGCGCAGCCCAGACAGCCCGGAGACTCGGCGCCATTTTTCTCGCTTTTCCGCCTCTTCGATTTCTGTTTGCCAGCTGTGCATCTCGTCATCCAGCCAACTAACTCGATCCAGACTAACCAGATCGGCATGAATTCGATCGCGTAATTGCTTCAGGTAAATCACGTCCTGCAGCGCATATTCGATCTGTCGGTCGGTCAAGGGACGACGTCGCCAATCAGTTCTCGTTTCGCCCTTGACCAACTGCACTCCCAACAGCTTGGCGATCAGCTTTCCGTAAGCCGCCGGGTATTCTAATCCCACCAAGCCCGCAGCAATCTGCACGTCAAACAAACGAGCGGGCCAAGCATCGACCGCTCGTAGGCAGAACCGCAGTTCTTCTCGAGCTGCATGCGCAATCGTGTAGTGATTTCCTTGGGCCAAGCCTTGCCAGAACGGAGTCATATCCTGAACGCGGTACGGATCAATTACCGCCAACTGATGATCCGTAGCCACTTGAACCAAACAAAGTTCAGGGTAATAGGTGTCTTCCGAAACAAACTCGGTGTCAAACGAGATAAATTCCGCATCTTGCAATGACTTCGCAAATGATTCCAAAGCTTGCTGCGAATCAATGTAGTCGTGCTGCACAGTCGATCTTTTGTTCTAGGGAGAAGGTCATCGAATGAGAATCGCGAGTTTTGGCCCGGGATACAAGTATTTTCGGAGGTCGCCATTAGAGCCCAGAAAACAGATGCTGTAGCGGTACACAGCGTTTGCCGAGCCAGGAAGGATGTTAATCCAGGAATGTCTTGGCCGCTAGAAGGGGTTATTTCGTTCTATTTTGGGCGGATTCCATTGCTCAAGCACCACCCCAAGAACAAAGTGACCGATTCGCACTATATTCGGTTCGAAATTGCAAGCGAACTTGGGATCGAACCGTTCTTCTGGTTCGAACCAACATCGCCAGCCTACAAATCTGTCACCTTCTGGAGCGAATCACGCCCGTTTCGACGACTTCCGTCTTTTCAATCCAAGGACGTTCTATTAGGATTCGTCTTTCACTCGGAGGGTAAGCGAATGGTTAGCGGCCTCACTGGAACTGAGGTGCCGGGAAACCGGTTGTGGGTTCGAGTCCCATGCCCTCCGCTTGGCGGATGATTTAGGTCACTAGGCCCGAATAGCAGCGACCTACGAATTGGACACCTGCTGTTCGTACGCCGCGATGACGCTTTCTTCAATCATCTTGCGACATTCGGCATTGATGGGATGCGCAATGTCGAAATGGATTTTGGAATCGCCTCGAGTATCTCGAGGAACTCGCTTTCCACAGTTCGAGCAATACACGCTGTCAACCGCGTTCTTAAAGCCGCACGAATTGCATTTCTGAGTCACTTTGCGACTCGGCATAGCCACCAAGAGCCCGTCCGCCTTTTCAATTACGCGAACGTTGTGCACGACAAAGCAGTTGTCGAAAATCACCGCGCAATATGCTTTCAGCCGGTCTTCAGCGTTATCACAAAGGTTTACTTGAACTTCCGTCACTTCCACAGAAAGAAACTCCCCAGTCCAATCTAATCCAGATGCCGCCGAAAACACCTGTCCGTATTTGTTGCTAAGTGTTACCTAAACGTTTCCTTCCAACTGCGATATTGTGTATAGCCATGGATGTATTCGCCATGAAAGGCAAGACTCGTTGGATGATAATGTTTTTGGAGTTAAATTTCGATAGGACTATCCGATTCGCTGGAAAATAAAGGGGTGCACAATCGTGAAAATCGTAATCTTGGACGGTCGCACACTGAACCCAGGAGACAACCCTTGGACATCCGTTGAACAGTTGGGGGATGTCACGGTTTACGACCGAACGACCGAAGCACAATTTCTTGAACGTGCTGGCGACGCGGAAGTCCTAGTCATCAACAAATTCAAGCTAACCGCTCAGCGTTTGAATAGTCTACCGAATCTTGGCTACATTGCGGTGACCGCGACCGGCTTCGACTGTGTCGACATCCAATCTGCCAGGTCCAAAGGCATTCCCGTGTCCAACGTTCCGATCTATGGAACCGATTCGGTTGCCCAGTATGTCTTTGCCATGCTGTTTCACATTCTTCACCGAATCGACCTTCACGATCAGGCCATTCGCGCAGGCGAATGGCAAGCTCGCGGTGACTTTTCCTTCTGGTTATCCCCGCTTACAGAAATCGCCGGAAAAACCATTGGTGTCGTTGGTTTCGGCCGAATCGGCAAACAGGTTGGCGCTATTGCGCAAGCGATGGGCATGCACGTCATCACCGCTACTCGTCGCCCACCCGAAAACGCTCCCGGAGTTCGTCATGTCAGCTTGGCCGAACTGCAACAACGGGCCGACATCATTTCGCTGAACTGCCCGCTAAACAACGAAACACAACAGATGGTCAATCAATCATTTCTTGCGAATTGCAGACCGAACTGCGTGCTGATCAATGCCAGCCGAGGGGCTTTGATCTGCGAACAAGACCTGGCAAACGCCTTAAATCAAGGCATTATCGCCGCCGCCGGCGTCGACGTAGCTTCGACGGAACCCATCGAACGTGACAACCCGTTACTTACGGCCAAAAACCTGTTCATAACACCTCATCTGGCCTGGGCCACGCTGGAAGCTCGCCAACGTCTGATGCAAACCACCGCCGATAACATTCGTTCCTATATCGAAGGAAACCCCATCAACGTGGTAAACGCCTAGCCGTAGCCAGCTGAATTACTTTTGAAGTTGCCTCGTTTGGTAGCCCGAAACGCAATTGAGGGAAAATGGAACGTTTCTGTGGCCCCTCGCGTATGAGAAAACGCAAATGCGAAACTTCAAAACGAATTACTCGGGATGATAAGGGCGAGTCAGGTTGCGATGCCCGCCATCGGTGACCAAAACATCATCTTCAACGCGCATTCCGCCATACTTACGCCAAGCGTCAATTCGCTCCCAGTTGAAGGCCTGGGCATTCGTGCCGGTTCGCTGCGGTCGAAGCAACGAATCAATAAAATAGACACCCGGCTCAATCGTCACCACCATGGTCGGCTCCAAAATACGGGTCGTCCGCAGAAACGGATATTCAGCGGGTGGCGCTTTTGCGCCACCGGAAATATTTTCTTGCCGTCCCGCTACATCGTGGACTTGGATTCCCAAGAAATGACCAAGTCCATGCGGAAAAAAGACTCGAGTTAACCCGCGGTCAAACGCTTCCTGTCCCGATACGTTTACAATTTGGTAGTTCGCAAGCAATTCGCCGATAAGCTGATGGGCTTGTACGTGCAAGTCAACAAAGGAGAGACCCGGTTTCACTGCATCACACAACGCCAATTCCAATTCATTGAAATCTTGCAGCATCGCTCGGAAACCTTCATCGACGGAAGGCGCGGTCCAAGTCCGAGTGATATCGGACGCATAGCCAGCATAGGTCGCGCCACTGTCCAGCAGCAAAACGTCTCCGCTCACGTTTCTTCGCTTATTTACGTAATGCAGAAACGAACCTTTCTGGTTCA
>JAGQOZ010000978.1 GCA_020426955.1 Planctomycetales bacterium | reverse complement strand
CGAACGGTGTTCCAGTTCCGTACGGCACGGTCCGTCACCAACAATCACAAAGTGCGCATCCGAGCGAACTTGTGCAACGCGTTTGGCGGCCTCCAAAAACAGCGCATGATTTTTTTCAGGGCGCAGCGCCGCCACTATACCGATTACCGGTGCGTCGGGCGGAATGTTCAGTTCGTTGCGAATTCGCTGGCCGGCCTGTTCGTTGCGAACAAACCGCTGCGTGTCCACTCCGTTGGGAATCACAAAGACTTTGTCCGCCGGAAACTTTTCAAATTCGCGCAAGAATCGACCATGTTCAGACGCCACGGCAATGAATCCGTCGGTCCAACTGGTCAACATGCGGTTGAGTTTGCCAACACCATCTGGCCAACCGGTGGAATGGAGCGCCGACAGAATCACCGGCACATTAGCTACTTTGGCGGCAATCCGGCCCCAAAACATTTTGTCTCCAGCGCCCACGGTCACCACTGCGTCAATTCGGTGGCGAACCATCAACGACGCCAAACGTCGCACGACGGCGACATCATACTTGCCCTTGATCAGACGACTGGTCGCTTTGAAGCGAACCGCCATTTCTTCGCCCAATTCGCCCAGATCTTTCAAGCACGCGAATTCCGGCTGAATGCGATCGGGGTCAAAGCGGTCCATCAAATTAGACAGCAGAACTTCGGCTCCACCTACGGGCATGTTCGACAGCAAGAACAACGTTCGCAACGGACCTCGATCTTCCAAAGGCAACCGAGTAGACGACTGAAGTGGAGCACCAAAGCCAAACGGAAACATTTTCTGTACTTTCTAGGTGAAGGAAATTTGCGAACTAACTACGCGCCAGCGGTTTGGATATCCAGCGAGGAAGCTTCTGCAGTAGACCTTGGAAACGCATTTGAAGATCCGATCGTTCCTGATCATCAAACAACCAACCTCGTTCCGCTCCGTGCCACATGATGGCAATACAAAAGGCCACCGCCGGCCAGCCACCTAACAGCAAAGTAAACGGAGCCAGACTGGCCACCATGGTGCCCCAGCGGTATCGCATTCCCAGGTTCGAACAGACCCAGTAGATTCCGAACAAGGCACACAAATTGGCAATCGCCGTTCCCCACACGGCGCCGTTGAGCCCCCAAATGGGAATCAACACATAGTTCAATGCTGCGTTCAAGACCAGACTTAGCGCAATCGCCAGCATGGCCGCTCGAGGCCGTTCGGCACACCACACATAATTGACAGCCATGGCCAACAGGCCAAACCAAATGCAATACGCCATTGTCAGTGGCAAGACGGAAAAACCGTCGGTATAGCGTCCTTTGAGTGCCCAATCGTAAATGGCCGGTGCCAAGATCAATACCGCTCCAGCCGCGCCGGTCATCAAGACGCCCACAAGTCGCAACGCGTAATCCAGTCGCTTGGCGGCGCCCTTGTGGTTTCCAGATTCCCAATCGTGACTCAGATACGAAAGCATTGTTCCTCGCAGCATCCCAATCACCGCAATCATCAGCACGCCAATGATGCGACTACTGTGATACTGTCCCACCAAGGCGACCGCTTCGTTCGAATCGATTCCACTGACGTGAATGATCATGTAGCGATCGACTGTTTCGAACAGATTCATCAACAGATCGTTCAGCCAAAACCAAAACACAAAGGGGCCCATTCGCTGCCAGAATTGGGTCAGTGGAGCGGGCGAATGGGAATCCTGA
>JAGQOZ010000977.1 GCA_020426955.1 Planctomycetales bacterium | reverse complement strand
GTTCCTCTAACCCTGCAGGCACCTCGCCAGCGAAATTACTGAGCCTCGGAATTTGGCAATCGCATATGCGCTGCATTGTTAAAAACGCCGTTGCACCGCGGAACGGATTCGTCCCTGTCAGTAATTCAAAGGCGACAATACCGAGAGAAAAGACATCGGTGGCACAGGTCAATTGCTTAGCCATCGCCTGTTCCGGCGACATGTAAGGAACAGTACCAGGCGATGCACCAGTATTCGTCAGTCTCTGGTCGATCGAAGGCAACTCCTGCCGCGCAAGGCCAAAGTCCAAAATCTTTGCTTGGCCCAAATCGGTGACCATGATGTTTTCCGGCTTAATATCTCGGTGCATTAACTCCATCGAGTGTGCCGCTGCAAGTCCCTCAGCTGCCGAGGAGAGGATTGCCAGTGCCTTTGACTGATCGATTTTTCTATCAATCAACTCGCGAACTGTTAGTCCTTCGACGAATTCCATCACAGCGAACTGGGTTCCATCATGAGTTGCGAAGTCGAATACGGTTACGATGTTGTTGTTGGCCAACGCGGCGGTGGCTTTCATCTCACGTTGAAATCGGACGCTTAGTTCAGCACTCGCCAGACATGCAAGATTTAGGGTTTTGACGGCTACGATACGATCAAGCCGCGTGTCCAACGCGCGATAAACCTCTCCCATCCCGCCGATGCCGAGCAGCTCGTCGATGATGTATCGATCAATGAGTCGATCGCCACGTTGAAACCGAGTTGTACCCCTCCAAGGCAGTTTTAGAGTCTGGAGCGAATCGTCCGCTTGCAGTACTTCACCTGAATGTTGCATTGCTCGCAGTAGTGACTCTACCTTTTGACGGAGCTCCTCATCACCGGCACACGCGGAAGACAGCATTGCTGGGCGTTCATCCAGGGGCAGATCCAATACTCGATCGACGATTTCAATAGCCAATTTGTCGAGCGACTGCTTCATCACCTAAACCACCTTAACCAGATTTGTATCAATGAAGGAAACGCATTCTTCGTAACGCTCTAAGGTTCATGGAACATGCATGAGCAATTCCGGCCTCATTGTAACCACTTCTTCACGGAAAAACGCTCGGAAACAAACCGATCTGAGGCGGTGCAATAGGCCAACGCACATAAAGCTGGCCAAATTCGTCGACGGGAGCAACAAAAAAACTTTTTCCTCTGGTGAGCTACTTCGAACTCTAGTGTCGTTATTACTCTTGACGCCGCATTTGGCCTGCAAGACATCAACCAATTTAAAGGAATCTGCCATGCTATGCCTAACGAACACATCATCTGTCGTGTTGCCCGAAAACGAGCCAGCTGCGAAAGTCTGGAATTCTGGCGGTGCGAACTACGATCGAATAAGTCGCCAGATTGCCGACGCCATCGAACACTGCGTCGATCGTCTCAATCCCCAAGCCGGTGAAAATGTGCTGGATGTTGCTACTGGTACCGGCTGGACCGCCCGACGTATCGCAGCTCGCGGCGCGAACGTGACCGGAGTAGATATCTGCTCAACGGCACTCGAAACTGCTCGATCAATCGATAATAGTCGACAAATCAACTTCCAAGTCGGTGATGCGGAAGCCCTCCAGTTCGACGACGCGACTTTCGATGCAATTGCGTCAACTTTCGGCGTCATGTTTTGCGGAGCCCCTGAGAGAGCAGCCTCCGAGTTAGCGCGAGTTTGCAAGCCTGGTGGCCGAA
>JAGQOZ010000976.1 GCA_020426955.1 Planctomycetales bacterium | reverse complement strand
GGTTTTGATGCCCAAAAGCGGGACCTAGAAGCCGCTGGTTGTACGAAACTGTTTGCTGAACAGGTTTCAGCGAGATCGACCAAACGTTCGCAACTGGATGCTGCTCTCAACTACATTCGTGACGGCGACATCCTGGTCGTGACCCGCCTAGATCGGCTAGCCCGTTCCGTTGCCGACTTGGTCCAGATCACCGAGGTGCTGAAGGAAAAGGGGGCGAGTTTGCGAATCCTATCGATGAACCTGGATACCGATACACCCACCGGCAAGCTGATGGTAAACTTGTTGGGTTCAATCGCCGAGTTCGAGCGGGAGTTGATGCTGGAACGTCAACGCGAAGGAATTGCCAGGGCAAAGGCAGAAGGAAAATACCGGGGACGTGCGCCGACCGCACGGCGCCAGGCATCTGAAATCATCCGATTGAAAAAGGAAGGCAAAACCGGAAAGCAGATTGCCGATGCCGTCGGTATCAGCCGCGCAAGCGTGTTCCGAATCTTGAAAGAGAAACAAAGCAGTGTGAGTTGATTTGCCCGAACAATTTTAGGGATTGGGTTCGTCGGTCATGAATGACGTTCTAGCAGCGGCAATTCAGATAGTAAGACGGCTCGTCTTTGCAAAATAGCTCTTGGCGAGGGAAGCTGAATGTATGGTCAGGAAATATGGCCCAAAACCCGCCATTTGCCCAACACCAACTGCCGTAGCCATACAAGCGATGATAGGCATCGCAACTTCGGCCTAAGTAGATATGTTCGCGACCGGTAACGTAGCGTGTTCCGGCACCTGACCCTATAGTTCGCGTCACGGGATACCGTGAAGTCAGCTCATAGCCGTCTGCTTTGCATTGAAGGGTGTACTCGTGCCCGTCTGAAACATATGCCAGGGCCGAACCTGTTGTGGCAAAAACCGATGCAATGACAGCTAGCAATTGAGCAACTCGTCTTGTTGTCAAGACCATTCAAGTTTCCTTGGTTTGGGAAATGATGGACCAATCACCAGGGTCTACTACATGCAGCGAATTAGTTCCTCCACGCCGGCTTGGCTAACGGCTAGTGCCCTTTGTTTACCGTCAATGGGGTCGAGGCGTATAAAAAACATACGCCTTGGTTCAGGTGATCCCCAATCGCCCTCGCATGTTACTCGATAGAGCACGGCATCCATCCCATTCACGACGACGGGATCACGCATCGTGCAGGTTTCTTCGCATGTCTCGAAAGAGGAGTCTCTGATTGGCATCGCCTCGCCGGTACATGCTGTAGCAGGAAAACACCAACCATCGAATTCGCCAGCAACGGATAAGCCAGTGTTCGCCAGACAAGTCGATGCTATAAAGGTTGTGGCAAGCAGGTTTTTCATATCTACGTCCCCCCAATCGTTGTTCTAGCGATGAAAAATAATGCGGCTTTGGCTTACGCCCCTCCACAACTGTGTTGAGAATCAGACACAATCCATTGCCTATTGATATCCAAGTCTAACGTGTAGAATTCCCGACCACGCTCATCGCCATCCGGGCAGTCTCGAGGGATTGTCATAAGGCAAATAACCGTACGGTGCCCAGGTTCAATTCCATAGAACTCCTCACGTCTATAGCTGATCTGGAAACTTCCGTTCTCGAAGCTAATCGCCGTCCCGGCCGCCTCGTTTGAATAATCGACAGGCTCGCCGAAACGTGTGGTTATTTCCTGAATTCTTGTGATTACGCATTCGCCG
>JAGQOZ010000975.1 GCA_020426955.1 Planctomycetales bacterium | reverse complement strand
CGTCGGTCCCGTGCCCCTGACCGCCAGCTATTGCTTCTGACGCCGTCGACGGCCAGATCGTTTTGCTCGCTTGCGTTCCGGTCGTTGCGTTCGCAAATGCGGCAGGGTTTAACTCGCAAAATCTGGATGTTTGCTGGATATGTGGCCGGAGTTATCCATCAATGAGCATGGAGACGTCGAGTTGTTCTGCGTAATCATCGAAGTCGTGTTGCTCGCGCGTAAACTGTTCGATTCGAACATTGCCTTGCTGCAGCAGCGAAATCGGATCGCTGGCGTTCATTAGGTTCGTGAACATGGCGAGTGTCAATGACTCGTTTCCGCGGATCGGCGAACCAGTGGCGACCCAAGCGAGCGATTGTTCAATCCATTCTTGACCGCCCGTGGCACGCATGATTTCTAGGGCGTTTCGCAGGATCATGTTTCCCTGGGAGTGTGTTACGATCGAGGATCGGCGACCGTTTGCTGCATCCTCGCGTAGTGCTGCAAGGAGGAACGGAATGGTATCGTTTTGTGATGCTTCATTGATATTCCAGGCGTAATCGCGCAGCACCTCCGTCACGTCGGATAGTCCGTTCGTTCCGTTGTAAATCAGCATCACTGGCCGTTGAAGTTGGTCGCTTAGAAGCACAGCTTCGCTTTGCGCAGTTTCCCAGTTGGTTAAAGCCCCGTTGATGTAGTAGACGGCGTCCCCTGCATAGTGGCGCGGGTTAACAAGGTGGGGGCCTGAACTCTCTTTACGCGCAAAAATTAGCGGCAACCGCTTCTCGATCGCCGCAACTTGTGCGTCGCCAAAGAACACGTGTCCTTCCGCGACCAAGTCGTCGTTCTCCGCGTCGTATCGCGCATCGATCTCGCCGCGCAAACGTCCAATTTGGTTTGCAATTGGAGCACCCAATGCCGTTAGGGCAGCCTGGCCAAACGGCGAACCGACGGCCAAAGTCAGGAATGCGCCGGCGGTGCGGGCAGCCCGATCACTCGAGCGAATGACGGGAATGGCGGTGTTGATCCGAGGTTGGGAGACCGATAGGGCAGCGGACAAGCGATCCCACGCCTGATCCTCAACGGCCAGGTCCACGACAAAGGACAACTGCGTATAGAAAACGATTTGGCCGCTCGGCGAATACGACGCAAGTTTCTGAGCCCAAGACCATGATTGAATCTCCACCGAGAAATCAGCAATCACGTTGACGTTGACGCTGACCAGAGCATAGTCACCGACAAGTTGGCCGCCAATTGTCAAATGTTCAATCCGGAAGTTGTTGACCTGCCAACGCTTCCACAGGCCATGATTGCCTTCGATCGTGACACCCCATACTCGCTTGGAGATTTTGTTTCCCCAATTCTCCTCACCAGACACCTCCGGGAGTTTGGCTAGTTCTTCGTTGACTCGCTGTTGGATCGAAGAATGAAGCCCGGGGAAGCTGATTGCTTCGACGAGAGCGCGCGAGAGTTCAGTACGACTGACGTCTCCGAATGAGCTTCGTTGGCTATCAGTCAGAGACAATCCCAAATCGCCAGTCGAGATACGAGGGGGATCGCCGGATGGCAAAGTCGAATCGGTCACGGTAAGACTGAATTCAGTTTCCGTACGACTAATGCCGTCGGTGGCCGATACGACAACGTGAAGGGCACCGACGAAACCAGGTTTGATGTCCACAACGACCTGCTGCGTTTCACCGTAGGTGCTGACGAGTGTGCTCCGACGA
>JAGQOZ010000974.1 GCA_020426955.1 Planctomycetales bacterium | reverse complement strand
AAGCTGGGGGCGGTTGAAGTCTGGACGCAACTTCCGCATCGCAGCTTGAAGCTGCTGATCCTGGGCACCCAAGCCCAGCACCATCATCCAGTAAAGTTAACTTAGAAGATCTTCGACCACATCGCCTTCGACGTCGGTAAGGCGATAGTCCCGACCTGCGTGGCGATAGGTAAGTCTGGTGTGGTCAAACCCCATAAGATGCAAAATCGTGGCGTGGAAGTCGTGAACATGTACTGGTTGTTCGACTGCGCGAAGTCCGTGTTCGTCGGTCGCTCCGTATACAATTCCCTGCTTGATTCCTGCACCGGCTAGCCACGATGTGAACGCCCACGGATGATGTTCTCTGCCTGCGGCGTCGGCTGAATTATTAAAGGGTGTGCGTCCGAATTCGGTTGTCCACACCACCAATGTGTCGTCGAGCATGCCTCGTTGTTTTAAGTCCTTTAGTAGAGCGGCTATTGGTTGATCGACATTCTTGGCGAGTGGAACGTGAGTCATCATATCGCCATGGGCATCCCAATTATTGGATGACCCAGTATCTATTAGTTCCACAAACCGAACGCCACGCTCTATCAGTCGACGCGCTGCTAAGCATTGCCAACCAAAGCCAGTTGTCTGATCTGGCTGCAAACCGTATTCCGATAATGTGGTGGCTGATTCTGTAGAAAAATCAAACGCATCGGGGACGGCCATTTGCATACCAAACGCAGTTTCGAATGAACGAATGCGTGCTGCGAGGTCCGGGTCACCGGGACGTTTTGACAAATGCATTTCGTTCATTGCACGCAGCGCATCAAGTTCTGTCCGTTGTTGCTCAACGGGGACGCGCGGAGTAACGTTCGCTACAGGCACAGGGCCTGGGACGACGAGCGTACCTTGGTGAGCGGCTGGAAGAAAATCGCTGGCGTAGACTTGGGTTCCTGCGTAAGTTTGCTGCGGTGCGATGACCACAAAGGCGGGAAGATCACGATTGATGGAGCCGAGGCCGTAGCTAACCCATGCTCCCATACTGGGGCGAGCAAACGCGAATGACCCGGTGTGCATACCCAGCGTTGCGTTGTAATGGTTTGAGTGCGAGGTATGCATCGAACGAACCATCGCAATTGAATCAACACAGGTTGCCACATGAGGGAATAGTGTGCTGACTTCAGTACCACACTGACCGTGGGGTTGAAAGTCCCATTGCGGACGTTTGAGGAAAATGCGTTCGTATCCTGGCCGGTCTTTGATCTCTGGATGATCGGCCTTAATTTCCTTTCCATGATCCCGATGAAGAGCCGGTTTCGGGTCAAAGGTGTCTACATGCGACACGCCGCCGGTCATGAAAAGGAAAATGACATTCTTCGCACGTGGTGCAAAGTGGGGATCGCGTGGAGCCAAAGGGTCATTGTTCTCGGCCAACAACTGCCTCGCGATTGCCGGAAATAGCATACTGCCGGCGACCGCAGAGCGAATAAAATTACGGCGTGGCTGTCGAGGAAGTGAATTAGTCGACATGTAAGAACTCGTTGCTAGCCAAAAGTATGCGGACGTAGGCAGCCAAGTTTTTGTCTGGCGGCGCGGGATAGTCTTGAAGGAATTGTAGGGCGAGTGCTAATTCATCAGCGGTCGGATCTCGCTGGAGAATTCGTTGGAAAAACCATCGCACCCTCACTTCGTCTGAAGCGGACACACCGACAGACGATTTTGCTTGGGCGGCAATGTTTGTTGCTTGCTCATGGAAGAAAGGATCGTTGAGGC
>JAGQOZ010000973.1 GCA_020426955.1 Planctomycetales bacterium | reverse complement strand
AAGTGTTGCAGGGCATTACTTCGGTGGAAGAAGTGATGCGAGTGACCAAGGGTGATCGCGTTTAATTTGATTTTGAAGCTTGTTTAACTGACGCAGACAACGATGCCAGACTTCGCATATGTAGCTAGAAACTTGCAAGGCAAACGTGTTACCGGCACGATTTCCGCAAACACTCAGCGCGAAGCGATTTCACTGCTGTCGGGCAAGTCGTTGTTTCCGTTGCAAGTGGACGCGGCCAAGTCAGCCAGCAGCGCGTGGTCGTTGGGCAAGAAGAAAGTCGCCGCTCAACAGCTGGCCACCTTTTACGCTCAACTGGCAGGTTTGTTGCGAAGCGGCGTGCCGTTGCTGCGTTCGCTGGAAGTCCTAAGAAAGCAGTCTTCCAGTCCAGTCTTGTCCGAAATCCTGGGCGACGTCCATCATCGCATCGAAGAAGGCGCCACGCTGGCTGACGCCATGCACCAGCATCGTTCTTCGTTTGGCGAATTGTCCGTCAGCTTGATCCGCGCCGGTGGTGAAGGCGGCTTCTTGGAAGATTCGCTGGAACGGATTGCCCAGTTCACGGAAGAGCAAGAAGATTTTAAAAGCCGAACCATGGGGGCCTTGGCGTATCCCATGTTCTTGGCGGTGGTTGGCACGGTAGTGGTGTTTGGCTTGATTGTCTTCTTCGTGCCGAACTTTGCGGAAATCTTTGACGACATGCGTGAACGAGGTGAACTGCCACTGATCACGGACTTGTTATTGAATTTCAGTACGTCGCTTCGCAAATATGGATTGATTGTAGTGGTGGCGTTAGGCTTCTTGATTGCCTACCTAAAAACGCAACTGGCTACGGAAAAAGGGCGACGCAAAGCCGATGCATTCAAGCTGAAAATTCCCATGTTGGGCCCCGTGTTCAAGAGCCTGGCGGTGGCTCGATTTTGCCGAGTTCTAGGTACGTTGTTGCACAATGGCGTACCGATCTTGCGTTCGCTGGAGATTTCTCGAGACGCAGCGGGGAATCGCATTCTGTCCGAATCGATCGAAGAAGCGTCCGAAAACATTTCATCCGGCGACGCCTTAGCCACTCCGCTAGCCGCATCCGGTCACTTTCCGACCACCGTTGTGGAAATGATTGCGGTTGCCGAAGAATCCAACAGCCTCGATTCGGTGTTAGTAGATATAGCCGACGGGTTGGAACGCCGAACTGCCAGGCGGTTGGAATTGGTGGTTCGCTTGCTAGAACCGGTCATGTTGTTGATCTTGGCGGTGATTGTGTTGATCGTGGTGATTGCCTTACTGTTACCGATCTTCAAGATGAGCAGTACCGTGGGGTAAAATCGTCCGCTCGGTTCAATTGATCAAGCGGATTTTGGCAGAACTGATAATGGAAACAAACGTAAAGAGTATTTGATCATAAGGGATAGGAGAAACGTTCGATGAAAAAGCAAATTCGTAGACGACGCCGTCGCCAAGGTTTTACGCTGATGGAAGTCTTGTTGGTGTTGGTCATCCTGGTAATCTTGGGCGGCATGGCTAGTGTGTTCATTCGAGGTGCCCAGCAGAACGCCCGACTGGACGCAGCTCGAAGCCAGCTAGGTCTGTTCGAAAGCGCCATCAAGATGTTTGAACTCAATAACACTCGCTATCCTACTTCGAATGAAGGCTTGCAAGCGCTCCGCACGCCGCAGCAATACTTGGACAAAGACATTCCGCTGGATCCCTGGGGTAACGAATACCAATACCAGTCGGACGGTAACACCTAC
>JAGQOZ010000972.1 GCA_020426955.1 Planctomycetales bacterium | reverse complement strand
TTGGTTTTGTTATTGAATTTTTCCGGCCACAGTTCGTAGAAATCCTTGAACAGGCCGCTCTTCAGCAGATCGGTGTGCAGACCCGCGACACCGTTAATTGAAAAGCTGCAGACGATCGCCAAATGGGCCATGCGAATGTGCGGATTGTCCCCCTCTTCGACCAACGACATGCGACGTTGGCGATCGATGTCGCCAGGCCACTTCCGCTGCACATCTTCGAGAAAGCGGTGATTGATTTCGTAGATGATGTCCAGCAAACGGGGCAACAGGCGGCTGAACAAGGAAACCGACCAACGTTCCAGAGCCTCCGGAAGCAACGTGTGATTGGTGTATGCCATGCACTTGGTCGTCACACTCCAAGCCTGCTTCCATTCCAATTGATAATCGTCCAACAGGATTCGCATCAATTCAGCGACCGCGCAGGCCGGATGCGTATCATTGAGTTGAAAACAATTCTTCTCGCCGAATTGCGTGAAGTCCTTCCCATGTTTTTCAACCCAGTTGGAAACGATATCCTGAAGACTGGCCGAGACCAAGAAATATTGTTGTTTCAATCGCAGTTCTTTTCCGTTTTCGCTGGCGTCGTTGGGATACAGCACCATCGAAATCTGTTCGGCCATGTTTTTCGCGGCGACCGCTTAGGGATAGCTTCCCGAATTGAATTCCTCAAGATTGAAAGCATCGGTTGCCGTCGCCTTCCACAATCGCAACGTATTGACGGTCTGGTTGCGATATCCGGGAATTGGCATGTCGAACGGAACCGCGATCACATCGTGGCTGCCCGCCCAACGACAACGCGGCGTCCCATCGGTGTCGCGATAATGTTGGGTGTGCCCATAAAACTTGACGTGCTGCGATTCTTCCGGTCGTTCCAGTTCCCAAGGATTCCCGTCGCGAAGCCAATGGTCGGGGTCTTCGACTTGACGTCCGTTCTCGATGTGCTGATGGAACATTCCGTATTCGTAACGAATGCCATACCCGAAAACGGGCAGCTTCAGGTTTGCGCAACTGTCCAGAAAGCATGCCGCCAGACGCCCCAAGCCACCGTTGCCCAATCCGGCATCGTGTTCCTTTTCCGCAACTTCCTCCAGCGTCAGGCCATATTGATGCAGGGCATCGCGTGTTTGCGCATCGAGATCCAAATTTTGAATCGAATTGACGAGCGAGCGTCCGATCAAAAACTCCAGCGAAAGGTAATACACACGTCGTTGGTCGGTGTCGCGCATAGGATCCTGCGTCCCCAGCCAAGCTTCCAACAATCGATCCCGCACGGCCAACGCTGTCGCACGACACATGTAGCGGGGCGAAACATGTCGTTCATGAAATCCAAGCGTGAAGTGCAAATGACGACGGATTTCCGCATCTAAGTCGGCAAGATCAATCGAGTTCGCATTGGGTTCCGAGATGGTGGTCATCGATTCGATTTTCCGTTAATGGTTTGAAACAAAGCATGCTGTATCGCGAAGTATAGCCTACCGGAAAGCAATCGGACGTCGAAGGGCGGATAAAAAGCCAATGCAGGCAATTTGAAGAGAATTCTGGAAGCCGGCGATTTTGTTGAGGTAATCCATATCGCTCGCCGATCGTTTAACGGCGAAACAGGGACGATAGTTCCGACGCTAAGGGTTGATCTGTCGTCACAGAGGCAAATCCAAAATTAAGATTCCAGCAGGCCTGTTTCTGAGCTTGAATGAACGTTTCCACTTCTTTCAAATATCCTTTTTGAATTTGCGTCGCATTGAC
>JAGQOZ010000971.1 GCA_020426955.1 Planctomycetales bacterium | reverse complement strand
CTGTTAACTAACCTGGGGTTGGGAGAGGCAGATGAAGAATGCCCAAGTTATTTTTCCCCAGGTCCTTAGTCGATCGTAAGTAAGTACTAAACGCTGGAAGCCTATTCAGAAACCCAGACCCAGCGTCCCACAGTTGGCCCAGAATCGGATACCGTGACCGTACTGGCGGCCTTGCCCATCGACGTAAAACAATCCCAGATTCTTAGGACATCGTTCCCAGTTGGAATTGGTCCGGGCCCAGGTGCCAACGGCTGGTCCAGATCGGGATTGGTCACCGACAGTCCAAACTCAATCCAGGGCCGAATAGTCTGTACGATGCCTGCCATATCAGCATAGCCAAAGGCTGCAACAGGCGTGCTTGGAGTGATCCAGGCTGGCATTGCACGTAGTTTTTTTGCACGCAACATCGAATCAACTTGGCGCTGACTATAACCAATCACCAACACTTGGTCCGTAACTGCAACTTGAGGGTTGAACCCTTCTAACGGGACCGATGCCGCGAGCTGCTCGTAGGTGTAGCTGGAACCGCCTTCGATACTCGCTTTCACTGGTCGAGGTATTTCGTAGTCGGCCGGAACGGCATTGGGGTTAACCTCCCGCACCAATTCCACCACTCGATCGAAAACGCCATACAATTCAGAGCAACCGTTGATAAACATGTCACGATTGTCCATCGAGCTGGCGATTGCGAATTCGGGCAAAGGCAATGGCCCGCTGGGCGGGGGAGCGTTCGGCCCGAGAGTATCCGTCGACCAAAGTCCAGAGAACACGAACAGGCTTTCGTTTCCACTCATGGAAGGCGCCACTTTGTCGCGGAGGATTTCATAGGCGTCAACGACTAGCGGCCAAGCCCTGCCAAACAAGTCCAACGCCTCAGCCTTCTTCGACTCATCTTGTTCTGATAGTTCGATTCCCTGGCGCACGTATTCTGGAATTCGCCCCAGCACGTATTCGACCATCTGCTTGGCGATTTCGTTCTCATTCTGCTTCAAGGCAAACATCAGCAACGGCGAGTCGCCTGCATGATCAAGTAGCGAGAGCGGAACCGCATTCTGCAGGAGCTTGTTACTGCTCCAATCGTAAGAATAGCCTTCGCTGCCCTTATCGGTAGCCACGCTCCACGTCAGTGTTTCTCCAAATGTTCCGCCAGCACTAGCCAGTTTCTCATCCAGCCAACGCGCATCGGTCTCAATCTCTTCCGCCAAACTTTGGAGCTGGCCATTTTCGTCAGACGACTTCATGGCCATCTGAACTTGGCCGCTCATTCGTTGAAAGTAACCACTGAAGTTGGCATTCCATTGGCTTTCCTTAAACTCTTTGGAAACGTAGTTAACCGAACGCAAGCGGCTGGTGTCCGCGTTGCGGAGGACTGCCAGTTTGGGGTGACTGAGCAGGTTGTTTTCACGCGCCATCACCTGTCCGATCGCTGACTTGTTTTCCGAAAATACCGTCAGAAGTACGCCATCCTTCACGCCCATCGCAAACGAAACACTTCGCCCTTCAAGTAATTCGATAACTTTCGCAGCGATTTCCCGTTGATCTTCATCCAACTCTTCCATAGGAATCAGATCCGTATCCAGCGAAATGGTCATCGCTTTCCCATTTTCAAGCTCCATCGATTTTAGACGTTGGATAAATGGCTTTGCTTCGTCAACTTGCAATCCGATCATTTGCACCATGCTCGCCAACGCATCGAGCAGAAATACGGCGTTGTTAGCCTCGGCAACACGAAAACCGACCACCAGCGTCG
>JAGQOZ010000970.1 GCA_020426955.1 Planctomycetales bacterium | reverse complement strand
CATCGAATAAATGCATCCGGGATACCCAACGGTTGCAAGCAACCGGGGCTACCCGCTTGCAACCGTTGGGTTTCTCGGAAGCCTTGACGAAGTTGGGCGTTTCCGGAGCGGCGTCGAGGCCATCGTGGATAACGCAGGCATTTCGCGGAGGTCAAACGTCCGGCCGCGGCACATCGAATAAATGCATCCGGGATACCCAACGGTTGCAAGCAACCGGGGCTACCCGTTACCCGTTACCCGTTACCTGTTGACGCAAAGATTGATACAGCCGGCCTGCGTCGTGATTGTTTCGACAAAGCTACGATTCGCGATTCGCATCAACCGGTTCGCACTGCTTGAAACGCGGCGACCGCGGTTTCCAAATCGTCTTGCGTATGCGCGGCGGAAATCTGGGTTCGAATTCTAGCTTTCCCCTCGGGAACGACGGGGTAAGAAAATCCGACAACGTAAATCCCCTTGGCCAACAATCGATCGGCCATATTGGCGGCCAATTTAGCGTCATATAACATCACGGGCACGATGGGATGTTCGCCCGGCAAGATTTCAAAGCCCGCCTCCGTCATCGCGTGGCGAAAGAACTGTGTGTTGGCCATCAAACGGTCTCGTAGTTCGGTAGAACGACTGACAATTTCCAGCGCTTTGAGCGAAGCACCGACAATCGGCGGCGCGACCGAATTGGAAAACAGATAAGGCCGAGAACGTTGTCTGAGCAAATCAATGAATTCCTTGCGGCCACTGGTGTAACCACCGCTGGCACCTCCCATGGCTTTGCCCAATGTGCCGGTGGTCAAGTCAATTCGGCCCAGCACGCCACAATGTTCGTGCGTACCTCGCCCCGTTTTCCCCATAAACCCCGTCGCGTGGCAATCATCAAAATGGACCAACGCACCGTGTTTGTCTGCCAGTTCGCAAATCTGATCTAGCTTGGCAATATAACCGTCCATAGAAAAGACACCATCGGTGGTGATGAGCTTAAAACGAACTCCCTGGGCATCGGCGTCTTTCAGCTGTTGCTCTAAATCTGCCATATCATTGTTGGCGTACCGAAAGCGTTTCGCTTTGCACAGCCGCACGCCGTCAATAATGCTGGCGTGGTTCAGCTGATCGGAGATCACGGCGTCTTCCGGACCCAGCAACGTTTCAAACAAACCACCATTCGCATCAAAGCACGACGGATACAAGATCGTGTCTTCCGTTCCCAAGAATTCGGTCAGTTTATCTTCCAATTGCTTGTGTATCGATTGCGTGCCACAGATAAAACGAACTGAAGAAAGGCCGTAGCCCCATTGATCGAGTGCTTGATGAGCGGCAGTGACAATTTCGGGATGATTAGAAAGGCCCAGATAATTGTTCGCACAAAAGTTAATCACTTCTTCGCCCGAATTCACCGAAATGTGATTCTCTTGTGGCGATGTGATGATGCGTTCCGTCTTAAACAAACCATCCGATTCAATGGCTGCCAACGTACTGCGAATACTCTGCAAGATGTCACTGGACATGACGAACGCTCTCCGTTCCTAATTGCGAATCAACTACCCACGCGTCACCTTGAGACGCGTTACATTTTCCAATCCAAAATGACTTTGCCCGAATCACCCGACTTCATGATTTCAAAACCTTTTTCAAATTCCGTGCAATGATATCGATGCGTAATTACTGGTTGAATATGGAGGCCACTTTGTAGCATCACGGTCATTTTGTACCAAGTTTCGTACATTTCTCGACCATAGATCCCTTTGATGGTCAACATGTTGAAGACCACCGTATTCCA
>JAGQOZ010000969.1 GCA_020426955.1 Planctomycetales bacterium | reverse complement strand
AAGGTGCCCTGACGCAAAGCCCGTGGAAGTTTAAGCCTCGCGGCGAAAGTGGCAAAATGGTATCGGAGCTGGTAGACCATCTGGGCGAATTGACCGACGACATGTGCTTCATTCATTCCATGACCAGCAAAACCAATACGCATGGTCCGGGTGAAAATTTCATGTCCACCGGCTACACGCTGGATGGATTTCCTAGCATGGGTGCTTGGGCCATTTATGCCTTGGGGTCGCAGAATCAAAACTTGCCAGCCTATGTGGCCATCCCGGATCCTCGAGGCAAACCGCAGGCCAGCGTCAACAATTGGGGACCTGGTTTTCTACCTGCGGTGTTTCAAGGCACGGATTTCAATGCGTCACAGCCCATTCGCAATCTCGCCAGACCGGCATCCATTTCGCCCGACACAGATCAGGCCACGCGTTCGTTCCTGAAACAACTGAACGAACGCCACTTGGAACAATTTCCCGGTGACAGTGAACTGGCCGCTCGGATTGCCAGCTACGAATTGGCCGCCAAGATGCAGCTGAGTGTTCCGGAAGTCAGTGATCTGAGCACCGAATCGCCTCATACACTGAAGATGTACGGGGCCGATGATGCGACGAATCCGCTGAAGGCTGCGTTTGCCAAGAACTGCATTTTGGCGCGTCGTCTAGTCGAATCGGGCGTACGGTTTGTTCAAATCTTCAACGGAGCGTATCAAACCGGCGGCGAAGGAACCAGCAACTGGGATGGTCACAAAGTGCTGAAGAAACAGTATGACGTGCACGGTCCCATTCTGGATCAACCGGCGGCAGGATTGCTGAAAGATCTTAAGCAACGAGGCCTCTTGAAAGATACGCTGGTGGTTTGGTGTACTGAATTTGGTCGCATGCCGACGTTTCAGAAAGGGGCTAGTGGTCGAGATCACAATCCGGCAGGCTTTACAGTTTGGCTGGCGGGCGCCGGAGTGAAAGCGGGTACCAGCTACGGCGCTACGGACGAATTCAGCCACAAGGCCATTGAAAACGTGTCGACCGTCTATGATTTTCACGCCACCATTTTGCATCTACTAGGCCTCAATCATGAACGACTTTCGTTCTACCATAATGGAATTGAAAGACGCCTAACCGACGTTCATGGCCACGTCATTCATGATATCTTGGCATAATCAATGACGAACAAACCGTCACACCTTTGAACTCAAACACCATCTCTTTGTTCCACTGCCCGAGAAACTCAATTCATGTGCAAACGCTATTTTTCGAACACACCGTTGTCGGCTGGCCGCATCGTTTCGCTGGCCGATCAGGAAGCTCATCATTTGCTGCATGTGATGCGAGCGACCACGGGCATGGAAGTCGTGCTATTCGATGGTTCGGGACAAGAATGTACGGCGACGGTGGTAAAACTGGGCCGACGAGAAGTCGAGTTGGAAACGCAGCGATGTTTCTTCGTTTCGCGAGAAGCGTCTGTGCATTTGACCATGGCCGTGGCACTGCCCAAAGGCGACCGTCAAACGTGGCTGGTGGAAAAACTAACCGAACTCGGTGTCGCTCGTTTGGTGCCCCTGATCACCGAACACAGCGTGGCGCTGCCCAACGCCAAAACGTTAGACCGACTGCACAAAACGGTCATTTCGGCTGCTAAACAATGTGGACGCAATCGGTTAATGGAGATCGCCGATGCTCAGCCGCTGGACGCCTTGGTACAGCAGTAGTGGGAAGATGCCCAGAGAATTCTGTTGCATCCGGGTCGACATGCCTATCCGTTTTAGCTTGGCGGCTTAGAATCGCAGCGAGTGGTAGA
>JAGQOZ010000096.1 GCA_020426955.1 Planctomycetales bacterium | reverse complement strand
C
The DNA here is from genome assembly GCA_020426955.1 of Planctomycetales bacterium. Lineage (GTDB taxonomy): Bacteria > Planctomycetota > Planctomycetia > Pirellulales > Pirellulaceae > JAGQOZ01. Next base: position 14,584 of record JAGQOZ010000096.1, on the reverse strand, counting down.
ACTGTGTAAGCGATCTTCGTTGTATTCACGAACGAACTCGGTGACAACGCGAATGGCATCGTCCTTGGTCAGTGGCGTTTGAGGGCGAATGACAACGCGGTCGGCGTCGACGAGTGAATTCGATACCAACGTCAGGAGACTCTTTTGCTGGCAGACTTTGCCGGTTGGACGACTCGTGGCAATGACGTGTCTGCCGCCCAGGTCGAAGCAAGGCACTTTGTTGAAGTCATTGCCAGCGCAGCAACGATATTGCTATCTAGCTATCAGCTGGGATAGCGTCAAGAAACGCAGTTTCGCTCGAGGAACCGAGTCATGAACAAGCGAATTTGCCTGGCACTGGGGTTGCTAGCACTGTGTGGTTGTCGAGTGACTTCGCCACAATGCAGTTTGCGTTCGGGGTGGGCTTGGATGACGCCCGATTTTGGTCGTTCGCCGAAAGCACAGACGGTGGATGGTTTGCCGTGCGCTACCACGTGCAACATGACCAACGACGTCTACCGGCCGCATCAGCGGTTTGCCATGTCGTCCAGTTCCGTGCCGTCTCAATCTAACGCAAGCAAACCGATATTCGGCCGCAACCGGTTTGCTTTGAAACCAACTCCACCGCCAGGTGAATCCACTGGCAATCTATGGCATTCCGGCCAATTGCGATCAGCGCAAGTCAATCCTGCCGCCACGGTTGACGACGCCGATAAACGTCGATTCGGTTGGTAAGCTTTTCGATCATGGGCGAATCCGAACCTGTCAGCTCGATCGCTCGCTCTAAAGTCGTCACGGCTTGTTCGAATTGACCGTTGGCGGCAAACGCGGCCGCCAGCGTATCCAAGTAAGATGGCGACGCGTCCACTGTCTGCAGAATGGCTTGTGCCAATTGCAATGCTTCCGGCGGATTTCGCAGTTCATCATCGTTGGTGGTGCACAAGAGCCAAGCCAAGTTGTTTGCGGCGTCAGTTCGATCGGCATCGCGGTCCAACACCAGACGATACTGTGTGACGGCTGCCGAATATTGATGGTCAATTTGATAAAGCGTGGCCAGATGGAATCGAGCATCCGTGGATTGCGGCCATTTTTTGACGGCCGCTTCTAACAGCCGGATTGCGGTCGTCGTTCGATTCAGATGTGCACCATATTGCCCGGCGCGAATGGCTTGGTCGGTGGTCATGCCGACCGATTCGAAAGGCGAATCCAGTAGTGGACGAAGCAGACGCCACGCAGTGGATGGATCTTTTCCGACGAGTGCCAATTCGATGCGATCCAAACGCACGGCAGCATCGTCTGGCCGAAGTTGCAACATTCGCTCCAACGAAGCAGTGTGATCCGCCACTCGGTGCTGCTGCGCGGCGAGTTTTGCTAACAATTGCAGGCCCGCCCAAATTCGATCTGAATCTTGGACGCTACTTTGTGAATCCGAATCGAGCTGCAGGAGCGGTCGCAGTTGATCGATAGCGTCGTCCCAATACTCGGCTTCCGCGTACGCTTCCGCTAGGCGAACTGCGTCCGGGGCAAACCATGCTGTGATATTGGTGCCGGGCAAAGGACGAGCGGCTAAGTAGGCGTCTGGTGACGACGTGGACACTGTGCGAACGTCTTGCTCCAGTTGTTCCAGCGAAACCGGTCCTTTGTAAATCACCGCCAACTGTCCGTCCGCATCAAACAGCAAACTGAACGGCAACGGCAGATCTTGCCGCCGATAATAGATTTGTTCTAGTAGCTGGCCAACTGCGGCCAGCGTTTCCGGGCTGGCAAAGGAACAGGACAAGTTGGGCAGTGACGCGGCCATGGTTCGAGCTGCTTGTTGATTGTCCGATTCGCCCGAAACTGCGTCGACGCTGACCGCCGCGACTTCAACTTGGTTTTCCCATCGTTCCGCGTTCGCCTGCCACATTGTCAGTTCGCTCAGACACGGCGCACACCAGCTGGCCCAAAACGAAATCAACCTGGGTCGCTGTGTCGGTTTCCCATCATGCAGTATTACCGGTGATTCGTCCGAAATCGCTTGCCCGGTGAGTCTTGGTACCGATCGCCGACGACTGAGCATGGTGCGAACCGCGCCGCTGGGCATGCTGACCGGCAATGCTTTGGCAACCAAATTCAGTTCGGACCGAACAGCCACCGTGCGCGCCGCAGCTTGGTCTTGCGTAACCACGTACCGTTGGTCGACGATCAGGGGCGCTATAGTTTGCGGTTTGGAATCGCCGGGCCACGCAATCTGGACTGACACGATGGTGTCATAATCGCCCAACCCAAAAGTCAGCCACTTGCTGTTTTGGCTGAGGAATCCTTCGCCCGCTCGAACCGCTTTGGTGATTCTTCGTTCCCGACCGGATGCGGACGAACGAATCCGAATTGTGACCTTCGCACCAATCGCGTCTCGGTTACACCGCACACCTTGTAGTCGCAACGCCACAAAATGGTGCGAATTCAACGAGTTCGATTCATTTCGCAACAAGCGAATCTGTGGTCCGGTTCGGTTTGCGAGCCATACGTCGATATCTCCGTCCTGATCCCAATCCACCACCGCTAAGCCTCGTCCATCATCCGGCAGATTCCATTGCCACGCCGACGAAGTGTCCGCAAACTGTCCGTTTTGTAGATTCAGAAAGCAGCAATTTTCTTCTCGGCCACTAAAACTGGCGCCATCTCGAATCAGGTCCGCCAACTGATTCCAGCCTGCCAAATAGTTGTCCGTGTTTCCGGTGGCGGAATCAGAAACAGGTGATTGCGACACGACCTGTCGCCAAAAGAAACTTCACAAATCGTCTTTGCGTTCCTGCGTCACAAAACCGTTGGCCACCAACAGATCGTCCCAGCCATCGTTGTTGATGTCGGCAAATTGCGATGACCAAGCCCAACGTCCCATGGTTACTCGAGCCATCTGGCTGGCATCAGCAAACGGTTGCTTCGAACTCAATTGATTCAAAAACAACGAATTGCCTCGCGCATGCCGTTGATATTGCTGTTGCAACGAAGCATCTTGTTCGCCTAGAAAATTCTTTTGATACGCAATCCGATTGCCGGCAGACGACCACATGTTGCTGACATAGATATCAAACCAGCCATCCGCATTGGCGTCGCCCACCGCCACGGACATGCCTGCCGAAATATCTTCCACCGCGAATGACTCGGCGACATCTTGAAATTGGCCGCCATCATTTACAAACAGATTATTGCGACCGTAGTCATTGGCGACATACAAATCAGGATCGCCATCGTTGTCAAAATCTTCCCAAACGGCCGCAAAACTGAAACGACGATTGTGCTGATCCAAACCGCTGCGAATCGTGACGTTTTGAAACGACCAATTTCCCAGGTTGCGTAACAGCAGATTTCGCCCGCCGTTGTTGGCATCATGATACGGAATGGGACGCCCCAGTAGTTGGCTCGATTGCCGCGGCGAATAGCAACAAACGTAGATGTCCAGCTGGCCATCCAAGTCGTAATCGGCGGCGGCCAGTGACATGGGTGGGGCTTCCGGAGTGAGTTTGGTCAAGCGAGCTTTCAATTGGCGGCCGTTGATGTTTTCCGTAAAGACCAAGCCAAACGAGGTGGCCACGATTAAGTCTTGATCGCCGTCGTTATCCAGGTCAACGAACAGTCCGCTGTGCGATTCGTTCAACCAATCAACGCCATATTCGGCTGAAGCGTCGTGAACCGTGCCATCTGCGTTTTGCAAGAACAAGCGGTTCGGCAATCCCGATAAAACTCCGCCCGGCTGCGGCACAAACACATCTTCCAGACCGTCGTTGTTGACGTCGGCCACGGCAATCCCTTGATAGCCGGTGGTCAAAATCTCGACGCCCTGTTCCATGCGGTCCAGCCAATGATCCAGGCCGTATTGCAACTGCTGCTGGAATGCGGCTGTACCGCCCACTGCTGACAAAGTCACATCTGACCACACGGGACGTTCGTGCGTCCTGATCACTTCCAAATCAAACTGTTGAATTCGAACCAGCGTGACGTCGTTGCCTTGAATATGCCAACCACAGTCCCAACGCAAATTGAGTTGTTGATGCGAACCATCGGGAGCGTACGAATCGAAGCGGATGCGGACGTCAGTCGCTAATGCGTCAGCCGCATGCTGTACCGCGTCAATCTTGAATTTGACTTTCTTATGCGAAGTAGCCGAATGGTCACCAAACAGTGCTTGCCATGCGTCCAGCAAAGCGGTTCGATCCATGGACTGCAACATATGGCGACTTCGATCCACTTGAATCTGTAGGTTCTGTTGCTGCAAGACGGTCTGTAGGTTCGCACGGAACTGCGAAGCTTCTATGTTTTCTGCCACAAGTCCCTTGTAGTGATCCAGCGAAGTGAACGAATTATCCACCCAAAGTTGACCAATACGTTCAAACGCCGTCATGGCGACCCCCGACCAATATTCCGATTCCAAGGCGACGTCGGTTTGCGGCCGGTCCGACGTTTCTGCTTGTCCCACCCATTTGCGAGGTAAGCGATCCGCAGCATGCTCGGATGGCTGCGAACGGTTTTGCGACGCAGTTTGGCGTTCAAGCTTGGCGGTGGGTTCTGCTTTCCATTGGCAACCGGTGCATGCCAGCCAGGCCAACGCCAGTGACACGGCGACGGCACAATGTCGCTGACAAACAGACGTCGCCGGCTTGGAATTGCAAAACAGGGAAAGCATGGAAACGGGTCGGCAATCAAGGATTTCCAGAAAATCGTTGCATTTCGAGTCTAGGTAGCATAACTTGTCGGGGCAGTAAGCGTGTGAGTTTTTGAGTCCTTGACGATCGTTTTGTTTAAGAAATAGGAGAGAACATGATGGCGGAAAGAAAACGCTGGTGGGTACCCATCCTGATACTGGGGCTACTGTCTTGCGTCGCTCAGGCCGACTTGGTTGGCTTGTGGCAATTTGATGCGGACGTTTCACCGCAGCCCGATGCCAGTGGTCATGGGCACGTTGGCGAACCGGGTGGTGACGTGGCATGGGTGAATGATCCAGAGCGAGGCGGCGTCATGGAATTCGACGGAGATGCAGATTACCTGGAAGTCGAAGATACCGACTTGCTTTCCATTGAAGGCGACATCACCATCGCCGCTTGGGTGAACATCAATTCGTTTGCCAGTTGGAACAGTATCATCTCTAAGACCGGAGACGTGGAAACCAACAAACCGGCTCCCTTCGATTTGTACACGATGCACCAAGATAATGGCGTTTTGCGAGCCTACATTGGCGATGGTGCAGGATCTCTGTCGTTCGGCGATTCATTCGATCCGCCCGAACTGGAAACTTGGCAACACATTGCCGTGACCATCAATGAAGATGGTGACTTCTTTCATTATCTGAACGGCGAAGAAAACGGCGACGGCTTTATTGTGGCAGACCGCATTGACAATGACACCAATGTGTTCATCGGTAGCCGAGCCGATTTTGTGACTAACATGTTCGGTCGCATGGACGATGTGGCGCTATTCAACGAAGTCTTAGACATGGACCAAATCAATACCATCATGGCGGGCGATTTCACTGCTTGGGGTGTGAACGGTGGCGGCGGAGGCGGCACACTGGGTGATTTCAATGCTGACGATCTGGTAAACGCCCAAGACATTGATTTGCTGACAGCGACTTCGATTGCGGGTACTTTCAACGCTGCCATGGATTTGAACGAAGACGGTTCGGTTAATAACTTGGATCGCGATGTCTGGGTGAACGAAATCAAGAACACTTGGTTCGGAGATTCCAACCTGGATGGCGAATTCAACAGCGCCGATTTTGTCACCGTCTTTACAGCTGGCGAATATGAAGATGGCGTCGCCATGAATTCCACGTGGGGCACTGGCGACTGGAATGGTGACGGCGAATTCAGTAGCAGCGACTTTGTGGCGGCGTTCACCGCTGGCGGTTATGAAATGGGTCCGAAACCGGCCGTCAACGCAGTGCCCGAACCGGGGATCAGCATGATCTTGTTATCGGCATTGGGACTACTGATGGCTCCGCGGCTAACCGGCCGAATTCGAGCTTAAGAACGGGACGAAGGAGATCGGTGCAACTTGCAACGTGATCTCCAATGTAAGAAACAGGCGGCAGAAGACACAATGCCTTCTGCCGCCTGTTTATTTGGAATCTACAAAACGAATTGCTTTACGCGGCTTGTAGTTGTCGCATGCTGTGCGCCCACCGGATCCAAGCCGTGATTTCGGTTAGATCAGGTTGTTTCCCATTTCGTAGAATCCGCTTCCCATCCGCCGTCGAACAAAACCGCTTGACGCTCTTATGCAATTCATGTTCATTCTGTTGTGCCAACAATTCGGCACTGGTCACATTGCAGCCTACCAAAATCTGGGCATCGTGTCCGCGAAGATTCGGCACTTGGCAAACCAAACGCGTCTGCAATTGCCATTCGCGAATCATGTCGGCGGTAATGCGACGATAGTCAATGCGTTCTGCCATATAACTGGCGTCCATCTCCAAGAATTCACTGACCGTGGTCACGCCGATGGTCTGAAATCGATCGGCTGTTTTGGGACCGATCGACGGCGCGTCCACAATCGGATCGCTAGGCTCCAAGTAGAACCGCAACGTCTCGGGACCGCGTACCGGTCGGCTATCCGCTTCACGAATATCGTGCGTTTCACGTTGTTCGCGAACCGATCGGCTGATGGCCGAATAGCGTGGCGAACGCTCCACAAAGCGAGCGGACGATTGCGCGTCACGGTTCTCTTTGGTTCGGTCCGAAGAACGTCGATTGCCGCTGTATCGCGACCAACGATCTCGGTTGCGTTTGTACCGCGATTGACGCGCCCATTGGGTCCAGCGATTTAATCGAGAACGTTCGTAACGAGAAATCGCGCCGTATTGGCTGCGAGCGGTAGCGTCACTAAGCAGTGCTTCGATACGTCGATGCAAATCATTGGCATCCGCGTAGGATAGTTCCTCAGGATCGTCCACGCCACACGCTACCAGCAAGCAGGCATCGGTTCCGCTCAGTCCCACAAAGACTTGCAGCGAAACTTCAGACTGCCACTTGTAAACGTCGGCCGCCACAATACCCAAGTGCGTCAACAGTCGCTCGCCTTCCTGTGGATCCAATTCCAAGAAGTGCTCCACGCTGACCACGTCCGCCGCTGACAACGTCTTGGCAATTTCCGGATCCACCGTTTCCACTTGTGTAAGTCGCGAACTAAGAGACAACCGTTGTCGCGCTTCCACAGCGGGTTCCTGAACTTCCTTCGCCGGTGCCATGCGTTCCGTTCGCACAACGGGTGCGGTGGGCAACGGGATGGACGGTTCGGAGGAACGAAATTCGACCGTTTGCTTGTCTGGGACGTCCCAACGAGCGACCCAGTCGTATGTCTTTTCGTGCGTCACGATGGTTCGTTCCACCGGTTCCGCCACGATCGGCCGAATCGGTTCTGGACGAGGTTCCACGCGTACCGGCTCCACTCGAACCGGTTCTGGGCGAACTTCGGGACGAAAGGGAGGCACCGGATTGACCGGCGGCACATAGCGAACTTCCGGCTGTCGCTGGCTTTGCAGCGTAAACAAACGAGCTCGTTGTGGCGAGAACAACCGCATGACTGGCTCTTGCGAAGTGAACACCAACAGCTGTTGTCCGTGTTCTGCAAACTGCATCAACACCTCTGCCATCAAAGACGCTCGATCCGCATCGACATGGACAAATGCATCATCAATCAGCATCGGCATGATGATGCCTCGCCGACGATTCGCCGACGCCAACGCCATCGACAACGCCAAGTACGCTTGATCCTGCGTCCCTCGGTTCAGCTGACTGTAACGCAGCGACCGTGAACTTCGATCATCGACCCACAGTTCGCGATTGTCGGCCAGACGTAGTCGCGAATAGGTGTCACCCGTCAAGCTGCGGAAGATGCCGGACGCTTCGTCTAACAATTCACTGTGACCGGTGTGCGATTGCAAACTGGCTAATTCGTTTTCCAAGGAACGAATTTCTGCTTGTAACCGATCGACATCGGTCACATTTTGCAACTGACGCTCGATCACTTCGATATCTCGTCTCAGTTGTTCCATGCGATGATGGTCATCGGCGTGACGAGGTTCGTACAGCGCCAACTGGCGTTCCAGATCAGCAATCTGCAATTCGATTTCTCGACTCCGGGCACTGACAAAATCCCGTCGGCGATACAAATGCTGCAGACGCGCTTCCAGCACCGGATCGACCGAACGCAGATAGACCGGCGATTCATAGTCGACGTGACGCACGGTCCCGTTGGTCACTCGATAATCCGATTGCGAACCGTTTTGCGAATAGTCATGGTACGGACGAACCACGGAATAGTCCGCGTGTTGAAAATCACGGTGCGAATAGGCATCTCGCGGCCGGTAGGCGTCCACATGCGACGCATTCCACGAACGATAATCATCCGACGACAGGAGTGAATCGGAATCGCTACGCCAATCCGCTTGTGAACGCCAAGCGTTTTCATACCAATACGGATCGTCCGCTTGCAGCAGCAGGTCATCGCCTAGCAACGCGTGACGACGGTCGGTCAGCGATTCCACCAGATCGCCCAGTTCCGTTTCACAACGACGCAGCTGTCGCAGTTCATTCTGATATTCTTGCTGCATGTTGTGACTTTTGTGGCGACGCAATTCGTCACACAAGCGAGAAACGTCACTGCGCATCGACGTTAGGGCCGAACCCAACACGGAACGCATGTAATGCTGATGTTCCGTGGCACTGCGTTCGTCGCCCGCGTAACCTTGGTCGACAAAATCGGCTTCCATATCGTCAACTCGATATCCCAACGACTTCAGCACGTAACGCAGGTCCGAATCGTCATCTACCAAACCAAGTTGATCGTGACGGTCTACTCGAGCGGCCTTGGACGTGAGATCGTCATAGCGATTGCGAATGACGTCCAAGAAGTTGTGCCACTGTTGAATTTGGTAGTCGATTTCTTCCACCTTGCGGCGACGACTATCCATCCACGTCCGTTTGGCTTGTTCGGCTTCTTGGGCCGCCACTTCCAACTGATGTCGACGCGTTTGAATGGTTTGTTCTATCTGACCGAACCAAACTTGCAATCGATGCAATTGGCCTTTGCGCTTCTCAATTTCGCCAACCAATTCCGCTCGCTTGGATTCCAGCTCCATCTGCCGCTGATGTCGCTTGGTTTCCAGTTGAGCGATTTCGCGTAGAAGCGATTCTTTGCGTTCGCGCAGGCTATGCTGAGAATGGTTCAGTTGTTGGTGCCGGTTCCATTCGCTGCGGCGCAGTTCCAGCAGCCGATGGATTTCTCGGATACGAGCCAAATGATGACTTGACTGTGTCGGCGCGAAACCTCGGTTCGCACCGATTTGCACAAGCCTTTCGATAGGCGGTGCGGCAGCAAAACCAATCGAATAGACCGTTTGGTATTCTTCCAAGTCAATTTCTGCCAAGCGAATCGAATGATACGCCGTGCCCACGGCACCGTTGGTCTCCTGAATGGAAATTCGGCCAGCTGCCGAACCATCGTCTTGCCGACTGATCGTTTGACGCAGACCAGCTCGATCGGAAATCCTTAAGGAACCGGTTGCGCGGCGAGCGGCCTTGTGTAGATAAGGATCACAATGCCGATCAGCATTGCCGTACAACACCCAACGCACCAAGTCGTTTAGAGTGGTTTTGCCCGAGCCATGAGGCCCGTAAATGACATTCAGGCGATCTGAAACGTCTTCTAACTTTAGCTGAGCACGATCGCCAAACTGCTCAATTAGCAGGGTCTCCAATTTCACGACTTGACTCCTTCAAGACATGGTACATCCGTGTGATGAAATGCGGGACCGAAAGCATAGCCGATTTCATGAAATCAGAAAACACGACTTTCACGCCACTGCTAGCACATCACCAGGAAGGTTCGGGGCGAGGCGGCCAATATCACGTTTTCCGAATCACGGCGTCAACTCCATTCAATCACGTTAGACGCGTAAGGCCACGTGCTCGCTGATGTCGTTGTCTATTGGGACAGGAACAACGGAATGGGAGATTCTCGCATGGCCATCAACGCTGTGTCCCCAAATACTCGCTTCATCAACAAATTCCGGTTGCTGTTTCCCATGACGATTAAATCGGCGTCCCAATCCGCAGCATAGGCCAGCAGTCGTTTGGGCGAATCGTCCACCGCTTCTGTGGTTGCATCTAATCCATGGTCTGACAGATAGTTGGCAGTGTCACGCAACATCTTTTCGCTGCTGCCGATTTCTCGACCGAAATGCACAACATGCGCTGTCAAGTCATCCCACAAGTGATGCAGTTGCGCAAATTGTCGGATCGTTCGGGCGGATTCGGCGGAACCGCTGTAAGCAATCAACACGCGTCGGATAGGATGAAATTCGGGCGAAACCGCCAACAACGGTCGCACTCCGCCAGAAACCAAGCGTTCCACTTCGTCGATGGGATCTTCCACCACGCCGTGTTCGAATAGCCGATGCAGACCGACTACAGCCAGGTCGTGGTAGCGAGCAAACTGGATGAATGTACCAAGCGGATCACCGTCTTCGCGAACCACTTGGTGCGGAACGTTTTCACGAGCGCAAATTCGTTCAAAGGCGTCCACGGCGTCGCTCACCACTTCTTCGGCCAATTGCAATCGTTCGCGCCGAAGTTCTGTAGCGTAGGGTCCAGATCCCATGGTCGTCGGCCCGACATCCCGAAGGGCGGCGTAGTCAATCACGCTGATCGCCGTCAAGGATGCTTCCGTCTGCTTTGCGACCTCGACAGCATGATAGGTGGCTGACAACGAATACATCCGATCCGAAATTCCAACCAGAATGCGCTTGATCATTGGACTTTTGCCTCCAGAAAATGCTTTCGCCTCAGAATCCGACGACAACACCAAATCGCGGCAAGTACCATGCCAGTATCGCGTTTGGCATGCGAAGCGGGAAAGGTAGCACTCCTTAGCCAAAACAGCCAAACAAAGAATGTGCGACGTCGATCAAACCGAACGAAATCTGATTGAAACCGCACATCTGTTTAACTCCAGCCGATCCACGACCAGCGAGCTTTACGTACGCGTCGACGACGAGACGATTGCAACAGCCTGCGCATCGTTTGCCTGAAACGTCCTTGTGGCGCGACGAGCTGCAAGAAGTACGACAACGCCGACAAGTGCCATGGCGAACGAAACGTCCGGTTCGGGAACGATGGCACACGCGGTCATGGGCTGAGCGAAGTCACCGTTCAGGAAGACATTAAACGTGCCTGAGTGAATACCTGCTTCGCCTGCACCGGCACATAAATCGGCCAACACGTCGGCGTCGCTCATTCCGGCCGGCAGGACCGTCAGAAAATCCAGGTCTCCGAATTGGACGTCGATGTTTTCCAACACATTGGCTGTCAATTGATCTCGTTCACCGCTCAACGCGTCCGGCAGTGTGTCGGTCGCGAATACGCCCGCAGCAGATTCCAAACGAAACGCTTTTAGCTGCACTGCGTCAGCCACATCCAGGCTCAGTTGACCGGAAGCAGAATCGTAATTCAGGGAGACAAACGGCAGCGGCAATGCTGGACTGGCCGTGGTGCAGACAGACAACGATACATCGCCGTTTAGGTGCACGGTTTCCAAAGGCGAACCGTCGGAAAATCGGCCGGAAACGCACAAATCATTCGCAACTAGCGTGTCGGACAAACCTAGATCAGCCACCGTCCCCAGCGAAATGTCATGATAGGGTGCCAACGTTTGTGGCCGATTGTCCAGTGCGGGTTGTTGGATTGACAGAGTTTGCTGGTCGTCCAACATCAGGAAGGAATTGGCGTCGCCGGAAAAGATGGCTCGTGAAGAAACCAATTCCAGCGTCGCCAGAGTTTGATTGCTGGCCACGTTCAAATGCAATTCGCCTGTTGCGGCAGAATAGTGCAAATCAACTTGACCTGTCGGTTCGGAATCGAACGCCGGGTTAGTCATGGCGGTTCGTCCCGTAGAAGTACATTGCCGCAGCGGTATGGATGCGTTGCCGTTGTATGCGGCGGGAGCCAGTGACGTGCCATCGACCAGGGAACCGGTGAAGCATAGATCTTGCACGACATCCAGAGGGTCTAGGTTCGCATCCAGAACGGCTCCAAGCTGCAGATCGCCAAAACCGGTTTCGCTCCGTATAGCCAATCGGTTGGCCGCCGCAATATCGAACGGACCATCGGCGTTTTGAGCATTTTGATTGTTCAACGCATGGGACTGGGACAACAGTTGAATTTCCCGGAGCGCCAAACCAGGAATGACGTCCAACGTGACTTCGCCCGACATGGGATCGTAGTACACGGTGACGGGTTCCGATTCGGCAAAGCAATAATCAAGGGGCCAAGTTTCTTCACCCATCTGGAATTGCGTGGCAGTGATTCGACCACCACCTAGATGCGAACCGTCGACGCACAAGCCGTCCAAGAAGGTTTCGGCCGACAGATTCGGAGCTACCGCCTGGCCGAAGTCAAATTGCTGGAACCCTGTCGGATCTAAACGAAAAACATGGTCAGGCATGAAGACATCAAAATCGCTGTCCATGCTGGCCGGCCGACTGCCTGTAAAGACGTTGGTGGCCGAAAACAGATCCAGTGTGGTGACCGGTCGACTGGAACTGAAGCTCACGTCGCCGGTTGCGGAATCGTATTGCAGTACTGGTTGAGCGTTCGCCAGTGCGGCCAAAGACAAGGTACAGACCAAAGAAGCCAATCGCATAATTTTCCCCCTAGGAATCGAAGATGAAGTAGTGCCAAACAAGAAGCGAAATGCGGCCGATTCGATGACGAATCGAACGTTCCGAAAACCATCAAACGAGCGTAGAGTTTGGGTTCATTGGCAAGCGATACGAGTGATTCCTGGTTCGAATCGCGATGATTCGAATTGCGTGACATCAGCTACATGCCGTCTAGCGGCCCCAACCCGTCAGAAAACTCAAAACTTTGGCCGAATTCGCTGGCCATTCCGTGAACCAGTGTGATGGTCTATATTCGGTGGTATGGGCTTGTGTCGGTGTGGCACGTGAATTGCGCGATGGATAGGCGTTCGCGTCGCTTGACATAGCGGCTTTACGCCAAACAGACAGCTGCCTTGGCTTTTCTCCGCTGGAAAGTCGGGACGACATCCAGGTCATCTGGCCGAACCACGTTGGAATCGGTTTCAATATTGAAAGTGCAGAGCGTTTTGTCATGAGAATTCCTCAGGTTGCCATCGTTGGCCGACCCAATGTGGGAAAATCCAGCATCTTCAATTGGCTGGCTCGTAAGCGACTGGCCATTGTCGATGACATGGCCGGGGTGACTCGAGACCGGATGACGTTCATTATTGACGAAGACGACCATTTGTTTGAACTGGTCGACACTGGCGGTATGGGCATTGATGACACCGATGATCTGACCGATCAGATTGAAGGCCAAATTACCGTGGGCATTGAAATGGCCGACGTTCTGGTCTTTGTCGTGGACACTCGCAGCGGTGTCGTGCCGCTGGATAAACATGTGGCCCAGCGTTTGCGATCGGTCGATAAGCCGATCATTTTTGTGGCCAATAAAGCGGATAGCGATAACTTGGATCCGCAAGCGAACGATTTCTTTCAGCTCGGTTTTGGCGAACCAATCTGTTGCAGCACCACCGCCAACCGAAATCGCCAGCAACTGCTGGACGCCATTATCGAATCATTGCCGGAAGTGTCCGAAGAAACCGACATGGACGATCCGGAGATGAAAGTTGCCATTGTGGGACGTCGCAATGTAGGCAAAAGCACCTTCGTCAATGCGGTGGCAGAAGCGGAAAGGATGATTGTCAGCGAAGTTCCGGGTACCACTCGAGATAGCGTGGATGTTCGCTTCGAAATGGACGGCAAAGCGTTTGTCGCCATCGATACGCCGGGCTTGCGACGTAACGTCAGCATTCGCACCAACATTGACTATTACGGGACGCATCGCGCGAAACGAAGTATTCGTCGCGCGGACGTGACGTTGATGTTTTTTGATGCGGAACAACCCATCAGCAAAGTTGACAAGCAATTGGTCAGCTACATTGCCGAAGAATACAAACCGTGCATCTTTGTAGTTAACAAATGGGACTTGTATCACGGACAAGTGGCCACGGAAGAATGGGCTCAGTATCTGCGTGACACTTTTCCAAACATGTGGCATGTGCCCATTGCGTTTATCACGGCGCAGACCGGCAAGAACGTCAAGATGTTGCTGAATCACGCACAGATGCTGTTCAAACAATCCCGTGAACGAGTGTCCACGGCGCAGCTGAACAAGTTAGTCAAAGGTGCCATGTCGCATCATCCGCCGCCCTTGGTCAATAATCACCGTCCCAAGGTCTATTTTGCTACGCAAGCCGCCGTGCAACCGCCCACCATTGTGCTGATGTGCAATGATCCAAGGTGGTTCACCCCATCTTATAAACAGTATCTGTTGGGAGTGTTTCGCGATAAATTGACTTTTGGCGAAATTCCGATTCGACTGTTGATTCGAAAACGAGAAAGTTCGGAACCGACGGCGGATCTGAGTCGAATGGAATTGGATTAGCGCCGCTTCGATTCCGAGTTCACCAGCCTGTCCTGAGGTTCGGGAGTCCTGTAGATGAAGATCAAGTACGGTCAGATCGGCGTGGGGCATGCGCACGCCAGTAA
>JAGQOZ010000968.1 GCA_020426955.1 Planctomycetales bacterium | reverse complement strand
GAGTGCCTTTTTTATTGTATGAACGCTTGAGAAAGCTCCTGTAAAAATGGTGAGAGACGAGACTGCGTGAATACATTCGCTGCTGTTCTTCCTCTTTTCCCTACTCCGAGGCTTTTTCTTGCACTTGCACGGGCTCACGCTCCTAACCGTTTTCACGTTCATTGTCCTCCTCGATCATAATTAGTTTTGAGGAAGTTGGTGATGATGACTCAAGAGGATGAGAAGGAGATTGAGAAATGTGCAGGTGCATGTGCAGGAGTGTGATCCTGTCCCGAACTGATTGAGTGCTAAGCGGCGCTAATTCTGATTGCCTTCTGCTTGGATTCGAACTCCAAAGGAGCCAAATACCCTACAGCTGAATGTCTTCGTTTTCTGTTATAGAAGCGCTCGATATAATCGAATACTTCATACTCTATCTTTCTTCTTGTTTCAAAGGTGTTGCCGTAAATGGCTTCAACTTTGAGCGAATGAAAGAAGCTTTCTGCGACGGCGTTATCCCAGCAGTCGCCTCGGCGGCTCATGCTTTGCCGAGCGCCGATATTTTTTAATTCTCCTACAAGTGCCTTAGCAGTATACTGGACACCCCTATCGGTATGCACAATGAGCCCGGGCTTAGGGTTGCGTCGAGCAATTGCTTTCTGAAGCGACAGCAGCACAGCATCGGTTGTAAGGCTCCTAGAGAGCGCCCAACCAACGACGGAGCGAGAGTACAAGTCAAGAAAGACTGAAAGATACATCCAGCCCTCCTTTGTCCACAGATACGTGATGTCACCGACCCAGACTTGGTTAGGAGCTTGTGCTTGAAAGTTCCTCTGGAGCAGGTTTGGAGCAGCAACTCTATTAGGTGCCGACCTCGTTGTTATTCTAAATTTCCTCGCTGCCTTGGCTCGAAGACTCGCCTGGTTCATAAGGCGGGCTACGCGCTTCTGGCTCGTCCTAATGCCAGATTCACGAAGCTCACGCTCAATACGAATACGGCCATAACTCTGCCTACTCTCAGCATGAATGCTCCTAATGCGGCTCAGAAGCAACATGTCGCGCTCCTCTCGCTTACTTACAGGACGCCTGCGCCACTGGTAGTACCCTTGCTCACTAACGCCAAGAACTCGACAAAGTCTTGAAATCGAATGACAGCTACTTTCCTTGAGGATATACGCGTACTTCACTTTTGGTGCTTCGCGAAGTACGCTGTAGCCTTTTTTAGGATCTCATTGTCCTCCTTAAGACTACGATTTTCCTGCTCAAGACAACGTATGCGCTCCTCTTGCTCACTCAAGTTCCCACGCCCACGAAACGCATCTGAACCCTCGCTCTTAAGCACATCACGCCAGCGATACAGCAAATTAACTCCAATTCCTAGCTGACGAGCCACCTCTGACGCACTTGCCAGCTCACACTGACGAACCGCCTCAAGCTTATATTCCTTGCTATATGTCCTTCTCATCTTCTTCACCATCTCAATATATTAACATATTCAAATGGCAATCAAAGTTCACCTTAACTCTCACTAAACAAATGGGGATCAGGATCAGACACTAACGACCAGGAGATCCTCGACTTACGGGTTCGTTTAGCAAGTGCCAGTGATTACAAGCATAAGTTAAAGACTGCCGAAGTGGTAGTGCTTGGTCCTGAACTAGGTGGAGACGCTCGAACCATTGCGCGCGTAGCACGTGAAACTGCTCCTCAAATACATATCATAATGATCGTTTCGGAACAGGAATACTCAAGCGGAGTGTTTCGGGTAGCGCATGTTGAGCGAGTTCGTAAAGTACTGCATGAGTCCTCCTCTCCGATGGATC
>JAGQOZ010000967.1 GCA_020426955.1 Planctomycetales bacterium | reverse complement strand
GCCGGCGGCGAAGCGGTAATAGACGACGCGTTTGAATGGGAAGGTCATCCGGGCCGAACCATGTTGGTAACCATCCCCAAAGCGAACGGCTTTTTTCGAGTTTCCTACTTTTACGTCAACGGTCGCTATTACCAAGTGATGGCGGTGGGGACTCGTGATTTTGTTCGCTCTGATTCGGTCCACAAGATGTTTGCGTCCGTCACGTTTGCAAAACAGGTCAGCAGTCACCCAAACATCCAATAGTGCTTTGCTACACGTCAGATTTGGCTAACAAGGGTGGCGTCAATTGCCGGAACGGTGCTTGCAACAATCGGCTCCGGCCGGTGTACCCGCCCCGCAAGAGCCACTCGTGGTCAAAACACCGGCGTTTCTGTAGCGGTAGTCAATGCGGTTGAGTCCGGCAAGACGGAATCTTCGATCACTCGCATGGTTCGCCACGGACCAAAATGGTATCGCAAGAAATAGATGATTCCAATTGCACAGATCCAACTGGTGATGACCATCCAAAAATGGATCAGCGTCCAATGAAAGACGCTGGTGCCGAGCCATCCCAACGCGATAGGTATTGGCGCGATCAAGATGGTGGTGAGCAACACAAAGCGAGTGTCCCCAGCGCCTTTGATGGCACTGACAAACACAATGTGCGTCATATCCAAGAAGCTGTAGAACGCGATAAGACGCAAAAGCAAGACGCACATGGCGTGAACTTCTTGGTGGCGAACCGGATCGTCGCCAAGCGAATAGGCTGCCAAGAACACGTCGGGAACAAACCAATACGCTGCGGCCCAAAGACTGGTATAGGCGGCGCCTAACACAAACGACGTCCGAGTAGCTCGTTCTGCTAGTTCCGGAGCATTCGCGCCTAACTGCTGGCCTACCAATGTAGTGACCGCCATGCCCAAACCCAACATCGGTACAAACGCCAGCGAATTGATTCCAAACGAAATCGTCGTGGCGGCCAAGGCGTCGGCACCCAATGTGCCAAGTTGAAACAAGAAGATCGTAAACGCGGTGGTTTCGATAAACATCTGCAAGCCGCTGGGACCGCCGAATCGAATCAACCGCCAAAACAATTCGCCGTCCCAACGTCGTCCAGCATGAATGGAATACGAAACGGCAAATTCGCTTCGATTCAGCACCCAGCCAAAAATGGCCACCTTGGCCCATTCGCTGATGACCGTTCCTAATGCAGCGCCGGCAATTCCCATTTCTGGCACACCGAAGTGACCAAAGATCAAAATCCAATTCAACACAATATTCAGCAACGAACCAACCAAGTTTACCAGCATGACCACTCGTGCGTGCCCCAAGCCGGTAAAGAACGAACCCAACGCCGCCGCCATCACCGCCGCTCCACCGCCAAAGGCAACAACCTGGAAATACGTGGTCTCCAGTTTGGCAACGTCGGCTTCATGCCCTGCCAAGGAAAACAGCGTTGGCGCTATCGGAACGAACAAGACAAACAACGGAACGGCAGCCAAGCCGATCCAAATGCCTTGCCACAGCACCAGTCCGATTCGATCCGGTCGGTTCGCACCAAAATACTGAGCGATAAACGTGGTGACGTACGAAGCAATTCCCAAGGGGCAGCAGAGCAGCGAAAAGTAAAGCATGCCCGCCGGCATGGACGCCGCCACCGCCGCTGTCGAATGCCATGACAAGAAGACGCGATCCATGAAGTGCATCAGCGTCCAAGACGCAGTAGAAATCACCAACGGCAAGGCAATGCGCCAGATATCTCGACCGCCGCTGGGCCGACTCCACCAGGTGGCGAGTTGTTCGCTTGCATCGGTTTCAGACGTCACG
>JAGQOZ010000966.1 GCA_020426955.1 Planctomycetales bacterium | reverse complement strand
AAACGTTTTGGCATTCTTGAGAACATTGCGAACTACGTTGCCAAGTTCAAACGCATCGTCGATTTGGTCGGCCAAACGACCAATCTCTTCGTGCGCGGCGTTGCTGGTGAGTACGATGACCGACTGCGTAAAGTCGGCCACGTTTCCCGAACCTTGCTCGGTCAACCGACCTTCGCCCATGAGCGATAACATCAGATCAAATACGCCCGCGTAGGCCTTTTCAATTTCGTCGAAAAGTACCAGCCGTTTGGGATTCGAAAACATCGGTCGAGTCAGCTGTCCGCCATGGCTCGAACCCGCGTAACCAGTGGGAGTGCCGATCAATCGCGTCTTGCCTTCCGGCCCAGAGAACTCACTGCAATCGAAGCGCAACATGTTTTTCTCGTCGTCGAACAGGTATTCCGCCATGGCCTTGGCGAGCTCCGTTTTCCCTGTTGCCGGAGGGCCAACGAACAACAAATTCGCGATCGGCTTCGCACGCTGCTCCTTGCCCCATTGCAGCCGAATGAAGCGACACAAGTCGTCGATAATGTGGTCTTGTCCCTGAACACGAGTCTTCAACGATCGGTTCATCTCAGTCTCGTCGATCACGCGGGCTTTCCCTTTTCGTCGCTGAGCGAGCATGGCAAATAGTCGGTCTTTGTCAGTGATATCAAGCGGGTCCATGTCATTACCTTTCGTTAGTAGTGGTGCTCATGAGAGTTACCGATGGCGAACACGTAAAGAAAGCGATGTGTGTTGTTGCGGTGACGCTGCAACGAGCGGCTGACGAAGCAGCTTTTTGATGCGGTGAGGTAGCAAGCGAAAGCCAGAAGCGTCATCAAGCAGCGTCACTTGGGCGGCCAGAATCTCGGGATCGACGTTGCTCAATTCAAGTCCATGCGCTGAACATTCCTGCTTCATGGCCAACGCGACCACCTCCGCTTTCACGAGGTCAGTTGGTGGTTTGCAGGGCAAAATTTCCGTGATCGCGTTCAGCAGAGACGGATCAATCTCCAAGTCATTCGTCAGCAATTCACTCAACGCTTGTGGGCACAGTCCGGTCAGATTCGTAGCGGAGTTGCTCGCCAGTAAAGGGGACGACATTCCTTCCGCCGTGAACACCAGCGTTGCGTTTTCAAACGAGACAGCCGTCTGGCTATCGGGCAGATAGACCTTGCCCGTCGTTAGCAGTTGCACGACCAGGTTGACAACATCGGGAACAGCCTTATCAATGCGCTCGAACAGAATTAACGTGTATGGCGTCCGTTCGATGGCCTGCAAAAGATCACCTTTCGCGGCCCGCGTTCCCACGAGACTGGCGACCGTCAACTCGGCCGAATCGAACCGTTCGATGCCTCCGTTTCCGTACAGCTGCCACGCGACCACCTTGGCCAGATATCGCTTGCCGATACCCTCCGGACCGACCAACAAAAAGGATGCCAACGTCCCCGTGCTGTGGCGGTGCTTGCGAGACTTCTGAAGCGTAACGTTCTCAAGTATCCGAACGAATAATTGGTCGATCGTATTGTCGTGGCCACGCACAAACGACTTTACGTTAGTTGCCGCCGTCTCGAAATCTTTCTTCGTATGCAACCGAAGTCGATTCTCTTCCGCCCGTTCAGAATCGGTACGACAAGGCACTGAGTCATGGGTCAGTCGGCAGACAATGGAAATGTAGTTTCGCACCCAATCACGGTCGCAGCATGCCGCGACAATCCGGCGATGTCGACGCAGCATCCAGACGGCAGCGACGTTGCATATGGCAATCGTCACGGTGAGTACAACGAAGATCCAGTGCCATCGTTGCAGGAACGAGATCGCACAGT
>JAGQOZ010000965.1 GCA_020426955.1 Planctomycetales bacterium | reverse complement strand
GTAGCGGCGTCCTTCGGTCTGTTCTATTTGGCCGAACGCGTTTACCAACTGGATCGAGACACGATCCAGTCGCTTATCTATCTGAAACTCTCCGTCGCCGGCCACCTGACGGTCTTCGTCACTCGAACCCGTGGCCCGTTCTGGTCCATCGGTCCTGCAAAAATCCTGTTGGCCGCCGTGATTGGTACGCAGATCATTGCTACGCTGATTGCTGTGTACGGCGTTTTCATGGCGCCGATCGGCTGGGAACTCGCCGCACTGGTATGGCTTTATGCCATCGCCTGGTTCCTGGTGAATGACCGTCTCAAGCTGTTCGCCTATCGGATTTTTGCCAATCATCGTCTACCCGTTTTCGCGTCGCGGTAAACCTCTTGAGTCTTTCTGCCGATTCGACGACGATGTGGCTTGCGCATTCTGTCTGTGATGGATTCGTTGGTTCAGATCGTTTGGCTGGTTCGACCGATTTAGCGCTAAATCCGTTTCAGGCAACGCTGTGTGAGATGCGCAACGTCACAATTAAGGTTTCACGCTAAAAACGCTGACCTCAAAGAAAGAGTCCAAGATGACAACCGCTTACAGCTACAGCGATATTGCCAAGATGATTGACCATTCGTTGTTGAATCCGACATTGGATACCACCGCGTTGGATGCCGGAATTCGCTTGGCATTAAACTACGACGTGGCCAGCGTTTGTATCATGCCGTATTACCTTCGTCGCTGTGCGGACATGTTAGCGGGCAGCACGGTGGCGGCGTCCACGACGATTGGTTTTCCTCACGGCGGTCATACGACGCGGATCAAGTTCGCAGAAGCGGAACAAGCCATTGCGGATGGCTGTCAAGAACTAGATATGGTTATCAATATTTCCAAAGCGCTGAGTGGCGATTGGGATTATGTGCGAACCGATATTCAAACGGTAATTGATGTAGCACACGCCGCAGGCCAGAAAGTCAAAGTGATTTTCGAAAACAGTTTTCTGCAGGATGAACACAAAATTCGACTGTGTGAGATTTGTGGCGAATTGAACGCAGATTGGGTCAAGACGTCCACGGGCTACGGCAGCGGTGGAGCTACTTCACACGATCTGCAGTTGATGCGTCAGCATTCGCCGGAACGCGTGCAAGTGAAAGCGGCGGGCGGTGTGCGAGACCTGGACGCGTTGCTGCAAGTCCGCGAACTGGGTGTGACTCGAGTGGGCGCGAGTCGAACTCAGGAGATGTTGGACGAATGTCGCCATCGGCTACAGTTGGATCGCGGCTGATTCGGGCCGTTCGTGATTCAGTGGCAAAGTGACCGCGATGCTGGTTCCCTGTCCGATGTGGCTTTCGATACGCGCTTTTCCGCCAAAGAGTCTGGCTCGTTCACGAATTCCTTCCAACCCAAAACGATCTTCTGAAACGGCGGCCGGATCAAAACCTTTGCCGTTATCGGTCACTACTAAGTGGATATCGTTACTACTTTGTGTCAGCGTGACTTCAATCCGAGAGGCTTCGCCGTGACGGAGCGCGTTGATAATGGATTCACGAACAATGCGGAACAAACTGGCTTCCAGCAGCGGTGCCAGGCGGTCATGTTGTAGTTCGTGATGGAAGCGAATTTCACAATCTGATCTGGCTTGTTCTTCCTGCACCAAATAATTGATGGCATCCACGATTCCTCGTTCATCAATAATCATGGGTCGCAGACGACTGACCAGCGCGCGGCCTTCTCCAATGGCGTCTCGCAACATGGACCGGCCATCCTGAAGCAGATTGCCCGCGTCATCGCAGTCGGCCGAACCAGATTCAATCTCATGTTGGACGGCATCCAGGATC
>JAGQOZ010000964.1 GCA_020426955.1 Planctomycetales bacterium | reverse complement strand
GGTCCTGCTGCCGTCTTTGACGACGAACTTCAAGAACTGATGGGTTGGGCTCCGCTCACGATCGACTTGTGTGCGAACAACCTGACCGTGACCTACAAGGGCGTTGAAGTTTTTAATGAAGTTGTCGAATACGATCCAAGCCCTGGTCGACTTGTCTTCGGTGGGCGAACTGGTGGTTCCAATGCGTATCACCATATCGATAACATCGTCATCAAAACCGACGCTGATGTAGGTGCTGGCTGTACCGTGATTCCTCCGTCGTTTGTTGGCGGCGAAAACACGATTGGCACTCGAGAATTCGAAGGCGCGCAATCCAATCACGTATTCGGTCCTTTCGCGGACAATATTTCGGGTTGGAGCGTCACCATGGTCGACACCGACTTGACGGTGGATAGCCAAACCATAGCTGATGACATTATTGACGCTCAAGACGGAATCGTCTCGACTGGTTTTGGACCTCAGGAAGATGATACGGCGGCCTATGACGTAATCGACTTGGCTGGTGGTGGTGGCAACTTCGGTGTAAATCACCCCTATCCTAACGGCGTGAACGATGATTCGCTGGACAACTTTGCCGTACAGGCAGTGGCGAATGTCGTTATTCCTGCCGGAACTTGGACCATTGGTTTTGGTTCGGATGATGGTGGCAAGATTTTAATTCCTGGCGTTGAATTCATTGATTCTCAGGCTAACGACAATTTCCAAGACGATGAAATTCGCTTCGAAGCACCTCGAGGACATGCCTGGACGGTCGGTACTTTCGAACTGACCGAACCTCTTGAAACGGCTGTCTTGGCCTCGTTCTACGAAGCAGGCGGCGGAGATAGCTTTGAAGTTGCCATCAAGGAAGGTGCGTTTGTGGAAGACGCGGATCCCAATAACGGATGGGAACTGTTGGGCGACGGAACTCTAGGCTGGAGCGTCAAGACGAGTGGCAGTCCGTTGGTAAGCGCCGATCTTTCTGCCACAGTGGTTTCCGAACGTCCATTGCAGTTCGACGTGAACGGCGACACCGGTGAAGCCGATCAATTGGCGATTCCCAACCCAATTCCTGGAACCTATCGAACGGTTCTGGATGTGGATGGTATCACCTTCCAGATTGCCCCGACTGGCGCCGTTGCCAACGGCGATGCGTTCCGAATCATCGATGCCGATGTCATCACCGGTACGCCATTGATCACGTCCTTGGATGGCCAGTCTTGGGTGTTTGATTCAGCCACAGGCCGAGTTTGTTTGGGCAGCTGCCCTGGCGCCGGAACCTTGGGCGATTTCAACGGCGATGGTTCCGTTACGACCGCTGACTTGGACGTGATGGTACTGGGAAATGCTGCGTTTGACGTAACTGGTGACGGCGTTGCCAACGCGGCGGACGTCAATGAAATGGTTGCCAACTTGATTGGTACCTGGATTGGCGATTCCAACGGTGACGGTGAATTCGGCACCGGCGACTTTGTTCAGGTCTTTACTATTGGCAAGTTCGAAACAGGACAAGCCGCAACGTGGTCAGAAGGCGACTGGAATTTGGATGGTCAGTTCAATACCAGTGACTTCGTAGCTGCCTTCACCGAAGGTGGCTTCGAACGAGGTCCGCGAGGTGGCGTTGCCGCTGTGCCCGAACCATCTGGCATGGTCATGATCTTTGTCAGTCTGCTGGGATTGCTGAAACTGCGTCGCAAGTAAACTTCGCGTGATTCGGTATTCTTGAAACGGTTTTCAAAAGGGTTTCTCTGCTAAATGACCGAGCGTGATTCTGTGACAAAATTGATATTGGAGCAAAGTGAGAAAGAACGAAAAATGGGAATTCCTCAGTTGATTGGACTCAA
>JAGQOZ010000963.1 GCA_020426955.1 Planctomycetales bacterium | reverse complement strand
GGCGAAATCGATTTTCTGCTGGAAGCTGTGTCTGACACACAGATTTTGCTTGCTAACGGTGGCAGCTATGTGCGTGCCACGCTGCCCGGTACAGAATTGAAGTTTACCGAAGGAGACTTGGACGGCAGCGCGAAAATTCTGAGCATCGGCGTGCACGGCCAGCTGCAAAATTCATCCGTCACTCAAGACTTGGCGGTGACAACGTCGGTCATCCATCAGCGATATTCGCGGCCTGTGGCCGCAGATTTTGACAACGATGGGCAGCCGGAGTTCTTGACGTACCGCGGCGACCGTTGGCGTCCAGTCTTGGCCGTCACCGAAGCAGCTGCCGGCGAAAACCACATCACCGTCAACGAAGACTACATCTCAGGTCAGTTTCCGTCGGACGTCAATGGCGACGGTTGGGTGGATATTGCTGTTATGTCAAATAGATCCTTCACGTGGTTCGCCAACCAACGTGGTACGGTGTTTGAAGTGCAACCCGCATTTGACTTTGAACGATCCTTACTGACGCAATTGGCTGACTTAGATAACGACGGTGATCTGGATATTCTTCGCCATGTTGGTTCGCAGGGAATTGTTTGGAACGAAAACTTGGACGACCATTTCGGCGCGAATCAGTTGTTAATAGACGTTGAAAGTCGAGTTCAGCAGATCGTCGTTTTCGACGCCAATCAAGACGGTTTAAATGAACTACTGGTGACGTTTCCATCCGGTTTTGGTCAGTTGCATTTGGGAATTGGCCATGGAGCCATCGCGGCACAACCGATTTTGTTGGACATTCCGTGGACCGAGACGACGGCTGTTGACTTGGATCAAGATGGACGCATTGATCTGTTGGGAGATAATGGACAGTGGTCGCGTAATTCAGGACATGCCTTTGCAGAAGCTGTCCGGTTGATACCGGAGACACATATTGCGGAGGTGAAGGACTATGATCACGATGGTGACTTGGACTTGGCGGTGGATCACTATGCCGGTTGGCGAGAAAACAATGGCCATGCAGAATTTTCGGTTCGGTACGAAGTGTTGCCACCAGAATTTGCAAGCCTAGAGCCATCACCCATCGACTTGAACCTAGACGGCATTGACGAGTTTGTGGTGACGAATCCAGACATTGGAATAGTCGAATCGAAGTTGACATACGATTTCAATGCTGACGGACGCTTATCCGTCTCGGACCTGCAGTCGTTGCAAGCGGCGATTCGTTCGGCATCCGACGAACTTCGTTTTGACGTGAATCATGATGGTCGAGTTTCCAGGATCGACGGAGTCGTTTTTGTCGAAACGATCTTGCAACTGGAATTGGCTGACGTCAACGCGGATGGCGTTTTTGATTCGGCCGATTTGGTGCAGATGTTTCAATCGGGCCAGTACGAACAGGACGTTTTGACAACTTGGTCACAGGGCGATTTGAACTTAGACAACAGGTTCGATTCGGCCGATTTGGTCATCGCTTTTCAGCGTTCTCGTTATCGTCAAGAGGGTTAGTCGCCTTACTGGCTTTGGGGATTCATAAACCCCAAAATCCGAGCGAAAAAAGGCTTCTTTTCGCGTTCCAAAACGGCTTGTCTTGCTTCCGTTTTTGGCGTCTGTTAGGCTGAACCGTTTGAACTTGGCTTGCTGAAACGAACAGGGCGAACCGAACCGTTTTGAAGTAGCGCTTTTTCGTAGCCCGAAACGTAAGTGAGGGTAGATTGGCCGCTTCTGCAGTC
This sequence comes from Planctomycetales bacterium, assembly GCA_020426955.1. Lineage (GTDB taxonomy): Bacteria > Planctomycetota > Planctomycetia > Pirellulales > Pirellulaceae > JAGQOZ01. The sequence continues at coordinate 113 of JAGQOZ010000963.1, read as the reverse complement.
CCTCGCTGACGCTTTTGAAGTTGCGTTTTTTCATAGCCCGAAACGTAAGTGAGGGGAAACGGAGCGATTCGAAAGTCCCTCGCTGACGCGTCGGGCTAGGAAATCCCGCCCAA
>JAGQOZ010000962.1 GCA_020426955.1 Planctomycetales bacterium | reverse complement strand
AAGTCCCATTTCAAGGAAGCCAACGTGACCATACGCATCGATCACAGAGCTTGGCTGCTCAGGTGACTTTTGGTTAAACGTTGCTTGGAATGGATGCGTTTTGATATCTAACCGAAGCCGACATGGCTTATCGAGTTGACAAACAACTTCTCGGTAGCACGTACTTGAAGGTCACCTAGAACGAATTGTCCTTTGCCACCATGTATCGCGTCACTCAAGTTCCATGGAATACGATTGCCGGGTGGGCCGCTGCGCAGGATACGAACGAAAGACGTTGGTCAAAAGTAGTTTCACGGCTATAACGGTTCCCACGAGTTATTGGTTAATGATTCGCCCATCACGGCCAGGCCGAATCGAGTGGCGTGGGCAACGTCGGGCGCCGTTTCGATCGGATTTGGACGAGTCTTGCAGGGAGAATCCTCGTGTTATTGAGAACAATTAGGCGTTCGCTTTGAGATCAGAAGTGGCCGAGACGCATGATTCGACTTGGACTTTGCTGCGGGTTCGTACAAGAACCCATTAATTTTCGCACGACGACGGTGAAGGCTGCCATGCGGTTGACGACAGAGAAGCGACACAGAAAACTCGCCAAACTCTGTCGAGAAAACGCTCATTCGCTGCGAAAGGCAATCGAATATTGTCACGCCCACAACATCGGTTGTTTTCGCGTCAACAGTCAGATTCTGCCGCTCAAGACGCATTCTGAATGTGGGTACGAAGTTGACACAATGCCGGACGGCACCGAGATCATCGAAGAATTTCAGCATTGTGGACGGATTGCAAAGCAGCACGATATTCGACTCGCGTTCCATCCCGATCAATTTGTCGTCTTAAGTTCGCCTCGCGAAGATGTTGTCGAAAATTCCATCGCCGAATTGGAATACCAGTCCGAAGTTGCCGAATGGATCGGTGCAGATTGCGTGAACATCCATGGCGGCGGAGCGTACGGTGATAAGCCCGCAGCGCTCGCTCGTTTTGCTAAAAACCTAGGGCGACTTTCTGATCGAGTGAGAAGTCGTCTCACAATCGAAAACGATGACAAAATATATTCTGTCCAGGACTTGCTTCCGTTTTGCCGCCAAGAAGGTCTGCCGTTGGTCTACGATGTACATCATCATCGGTGTCATGCGGACGAACTGACCGTTGCCGATGCCACGACGGCCGCGATGGAAACGTGGGATCGAGAACCGCTGTTTCATATCTCCAGTCCGCTCGAAGGCTGGTCGGGGCCAAAACCTCAACGTCATCATGATTATGTCGATATCCAAGACATGCCAGAAGAATGGAGATTGTTGAATATTACCGTAGAAGTGGAAGCAAAGGCCAAAGAACTGGCTGTGCTCCAATTGCAGCGCACTCTTGACGAAGTATGATCTTTGTGAATTGATGCTAGTTCAAAAGAAAAAAATCTTGGGCGATTTAGTGTCGCCCAAGATTTGTGGATCGAAGACAGTTTCGCGGATCATTTTACGGCATGATAATACGGTCAATTACATGCACCACGCCGTTGGTTGCCTCGATGTCCGTCTCCACTATCTTCGCATCGTTGATCATCGCTTGCCCATTCGTTACGGAGACCGCTGCTTCCTTGCCATTAACGGTTTTCACCGAACTCACCTTGACCACTTCGCTTGCTAAAGCTTTTCCGGGAACAACGTGATAGGTTAGGATTGAAACCAATTTGTCTTTATTTTCGGGTTTCAGCAAATTCGCAACGACTCCGTCCGGCAAGTCTGCGAAGGCTTGGTCCGTTGGAGCGAAGACGGTGAACGGTCCTTTGCCCTTGAGTGTTTCCACCAAGCCAGCTGCTTTCACTGCGGCAACCAACG